>CAMLSI010000082.1 GCA_946482585.1 uncultured Lysobacteraceae bacterium | reverse complement strand
TGTTTCCGGGCAAGTCGGTCAGCGCGAAGGGCTGGTGTTCGGCGTACGCGGCGAAGGCGTGAAGAAAGAGGAGCGAGAATGAGCCGGGCGGCGGGATTCTCGCTCCCTCTTCACTTCCTCTTCAGTCCCCACTGATCGAATAACCGGCGCGCGCAGCCTCGGTCCGCCGAGCCCGCGCCGGGCGGCGAGTCGTTGACACTTCGGCCGAGGGCCGACGCTACGACGAGCTCCGGACATCGAAAAAAAATCGGTTCGGGCCGTCGTCGGCGAGGTGGCAGGCGGCTCGCGATATCTCCGCACGAGCCCCGGCACTGATCTCCGAACACCATTCCCGAAAAGGCGGAACCTCAACCGGGCAACCTCGGAGCGGGTCCGAGGCAAAGCAACCTCTGCTATCGGCTCGGCACCGTGCGCCAGCCCGTAGCTAGCTGACCGCCTGAACGGCGCCCGTCGAGTTCCCGCGCATACAATCCCCGGTTTTTGCGACCGACATCAGGGGCAGACGTGAGTGATCACGTTTCGCGCCGGATGTCGTGGACGTACTGGACGCCGATCGGAGCGAGCCGGCACGTGGCAGTCACTGCCCGGCGATCGTGCTCACGATGCAGGCGTTCTGCGGACCGTCACGCACGGCCGCGAACATGGGTTCTGAACAGGGGATTTTCCGTGGAAATCTGGATATCTGTGCGGCGGTGGCCGCGACTTGCTGCTGCGTTGCTGCTGCTTTTCGTATCCCTCTGCGTGCCGGAAACGGTCCGCGCGCAGGCAGATCCGTTCGTGAACATGGGCCTTTCCCATGCCCAGCTCGTCTGCAATCCCACGGTGAACACCGATCCCTGGGCCTCGGGTATCGCACGGGCGCAGCCCGGCCGCTGGTGGAACCCCAAGCGCTACGGCACGGGCTGGGATCTGGTCTACAACGACGACCGCACCAAGCTGAAGGCGTTCATGTACACCTTCAACGCGGTCGGGCATTCGACCTGGCTCGCGACCGAAATGAAGCTGATAGATTCCAGCGGCGACTACTGGGCCGCAGATCTGCGCGAATACACCCAGGATACGGCCGGCACGATTTCGTCGTCCGCGGTCGGCCGCGTGATGTTCCGCTTCTTCCGTGACGATCCCTCGCGCATCGCGATGCGCTGGAAGTGGACCGAAGCGGCGAATGCCGGCGTGATCCCCGCCAATCCGGGCTATCTCGAAGAATGTCTCAACGACATGACCCGGTTGAACCCCACCTATTACACGGGCGTTTCGTCCATCCCGGAGACGGTGGCCGTGTACGGAAGCACGAAGGAAGTGCTCGAGCCGGCGGTCAGCCAGGTGTTCTCCGGCTACTGGAGTGACGCGTACCCGGCCGGTGTCGACGAGGTGCCTGGTGTCGTCATGACGGTCATGCAGACCTCGCTCGGTTCCTTCGAGGGCCAGTTCGGCGAAGCCGCCGTGCGCCTCATGTTCAATCAGCGAGGTCCCGTCCCGCGCAAGCCGATCTTCGTCCAGGCTCAGCGCGAGAACCTGCGCACGACGCTGCCGCTGACCGAGGACACGTTCAAGCTGTATTTCCACTACGGCATCGGCTACATGCCGCAGGGCTATCCGGTCACCGACTGCTCCGGCTCGACGGGCTGCAACAACAACATCGAGGTCGGCACGTATACGCGAACCTTCCTGCCGGCCTACGGCTATCGCCGTGCCGAGGTCAAGTTCACGATCGATCACACCAAACTCGGCGGCAACGGCGAGGTCCCCGGCGCTCCGGTGACCGCGAGCCCGGCCTACCTGCTCGGCGTGCCGTCGCCGGGCAATCCGCTGGCGTCGCAGACGATCACGAAAACCGTCTCGCGCGCGACGAAGCTGCAGGACATTTCCGTCAATCGCTACGTCTGCGCGCCGCCCAACGGCGGCACCTGCGCCGTCTGGGTCAGCTGGGCAGGAAACGGCATCGGCAAGCCCTGGAAGCGCGACCTCGGTACGTTGACGTACGACGCCGCGCCGCTGGATACCGGCGATTTCGGCACCGCCTCGGTGGCGCTGCATGTCGGCGACCGCGTGCAGTTCGAACTCTGGTCCGGCCAGCCTGGAACGGCGGGAGCGAATCTGTTGGATCGCACGCCGGAAGTTCGCGGAGTCTCTGCGGACTCGGCCAGCCAGGGTGCGATCCAGCTTCCTTCGGCGCCGCAGATTTCCAATATGGAAGATTTGCCGCCGCACGATCCGACGGTTGGCGCTCTGGCCGGCAGCGCGGATGTCAGCGGCGGTGCGGCGACCTATACGGTACCGATCCAGCTACCGCCGGGCCGCGCCGGCATGCAGCCCGCCGTTTCGTTGTCCTATAGCAGCGGCGCCGGCAACGGCGTCGCCGGGCTGGGCTGGAACCTGAGTGCCGGCAGCAGCATCCACCGTTGCCCGCAGACGCGTGCGCAGGACGGCGCGCCGCGCGGCGTCCGGCTGGACGGTGGCGACCGCCTCTGTCTCGACGGACAGCGGCTCATGCTGGCGCCGGGCAGCAACACCTATGGCGCGGTCGGTGCGGAATACCGTACGGAAATCGACAGCTTCGCCAGGATCGTCCAGACGGGCGCCGCGCTCGGCAGCGGCGATGTCTGCTTCACCGTGCAGCAGAAGGACGGACGCACCCTGACCTACGGCTGTGCACCGGCCGGCCACACGTGCGCCGGCGCGATTCCGCCGCGCGTGCGTCCTGGCGGTCAGTCTGCCGCGAAAGAACTGTCCTGGCTGCTGAGCCGCGTGGAAGACGCGGCGCACAACACGATGGACTACTGCTATGCGCAGGGCGAAGACGCGAGCGAAGTCCTGCTGGATCGCATCCACTACACCGGTTCCACCGTTGCGGCGTTGCCGCCCGAGGCGAGGACCGCTTCGCGCCGGATCGAGTTCGCCTATGAGCCGCGGCCGTCCGAAGGTCGTGCCAACGACAGCGGCTCATCGTCGATCGCAGGCGGCAGCGTGCTGCAGACACGCCGGCTGACGACGATCAGCACCTTTTCGCCGGACTCACTGACGCTGCCGGCGCGCCGCTACAAGCTGGACTACAAGGACACGGCAGTCAGTCAGCTCGACCACAGCTACTACAGCGGCCGCAGTCTGCTGCGACGGATCAAGGAATGCGCCTACGAGGCCAACGGCATCGAGCGTTGTCTGCAGCCGACCGAGTTCGGCTGGTCAGACGGCAGCTGGGAATTCACGAGCCGCAAGCTGACGGTCCTGAGCGGCGCGACTGGCGGTGCGGCACCGACCCCGCCGCCGCTGTGGGCCGAAGGCGCGGAAACCGCCACGGCTCCGGAGTATCGCCGCACCAAGGTGCGGCCGATCGGCGATCTCGACGGTGACGGTACGCGCGAAACGCTCGTGACGACGAGCTGGTACGACGGACAGAACTGGCACGAGCAATCGCAACTGTCCAAGATTACGGCGGACCGCGAGGCCAAGGGATCGGTCATGCTCGGCGAGTTCGTGCCGGGCGACGCCGTGGACATCGACGGCGACGGGATTGCCGAAATGCTGGCCGCCGGCAAATTCTACAAATGGACGCGCGGCCGCGGCGCGCCGCTCTGCGACGGCGGTGCAGCCAGTTGCACGGCCTCGGCCAGCAGCTACTTCCAGCAGGTCGGCACGAACCTGCCGGCCGGACCGCAGGATTTCGTCCAGAGCACCGCCGATTTCAATGGCGATGGCGCCCCCGATGTGCTGATCCGTATGGGTGCAGGCGGCGTCTGCAACTTCGGCGGCGGCGGTTCCAGCAGCAAGGTCGACCCGCCCAGCGG
This sequence comes from uncultured Lysobacteraceae bacterium, assembly GCA_946482585.1. The sequence goes on along the minus strand of CAMLSI010000082.1, from coordinate 10,170 downwards.
TGACGCGCCGCTATGCCTGTTCCTGAACACCAAGCCCGGTCCCATCGTGACGGGCACCACGACGTTCAACTTCGCCGCGCCGCTGCAGATCGATACGGTGTCCACGGTATCCGACGATTCCGTGCAGCACGTTGCCGACCTCGACGGCAACGGTGCTGCGGACATCGCGATCGCGAACCGCAACGGGATACTGCGCATCCTGTTCGGCCAGATCAGCGGCAATGCGGTTACGTTCGCTGCGACGGCACCCGGCACGCTGGGCCTGCGTTCGTATACGAAGAACCTGCGCTGGATGGATGTCAACGCCGACGGCCTGGTCGATGTCGTCATCGCCGACGTACCGGGCGGCAGCATTGCTTCCTGTGACACCAGCGGCTGCTATGCGGTATGGGTGTTGCAGCTCAACAAAGGCGGCAGCTTCGCGGCGGAGACGTATCCGGCGCCGCCCGCAGGCAAGCTGTCGCCGGGACTCAGTATCGACCGGGCTGGCAGTCAGTGGCAGCTGCGCTATTTCAGCAAGATGATCCGGACCGACGTCGATTCCGACGGGCGCCCCGATCTCCTGTATCCCGCGCGTCTGGCCGCACGCATGTGCTTCGGCGCAAGGCTGACGCCGGGCCTCTGCCTCGTCGCGCCGCGGCCCGAAGACTGCAGCAACGGCATCTGCGATGCGAACGTCTGCGCTGCGCCGCCGCCGGAAGACGGCTCGGCCTTCGTCGCGCATCCGAACGTCGCGTCGAAATTCTGCGCGGCCGATGCCTACAAGAGCGGCCTCGGCGAGGTCGATCCGAGCGTCTACCGCTACAACGCTATCCGTTTCGTGCAAACCGGCGCCAATGCGTTCCGACTGCAGGTCGACGAGACACCGATCATCGCGGGAGCCTCACACCTCGGCAATCAGCGCGGCCGTGCCGACGATTATTTCGGCGACGGGCTCCCCGATGTCGTCGCCGATGCCGGCTGCCCACTGCGGCCCACCGCAAACTTCCCGAACAACACCTGTGAACTCAGCGCCGGCGGCAACTTCGGTCCGGGCAGCGCGACGAGCTACCTCGATGCGGCGCAGACCATCCAGCTCGGTCAGCTCGTCGATCCGGCCGCCGCGAATCTGATCATCAACGAAAACCTCGGCGACGGTGCCAGGCCCGGTTCGTCGCCGTCGTTTCCGGATCTGATGACTACCGCGGTGAACGCGCTGAACGATCGCGTGCAATGGGTATTTCATCCGCTGTCGAGCGCTGCGTTCCGCACCGACGACTTCCCGCTGTATCAGATCGATACGGGCTACGTCGACGCGCAGCATTTCCTGTTCCAGTCGAGCATGCCCGTCGTTTCCGCGATCGGGCGGTCGAGCGCCTCGTCCGGCGGCACCGCCGGCCTGCATACCAGCGGCGCGCGCAGCCTGCGCTATTCCTATTCTGGCGCGATGTACAACAGCGCCGGCCGCGGCTTCCAGGGCTTCCGCAGCATCGGCAGCGAAACCCTGAGTGCGAACGACCGCGTGCTGCGCACGTTCACGACCTTCCACCAGAAGTTTCCGCTGACCGGCCGTATCCAGATCGCCGAGACGCGGTTGCCCAACGTCAGCGGAACCCTCGGACGCCTGACCTACGAGACCTATGACTGGCAGTGCGACCTCAACAACCGCTACGCCGGCTGTCCGGGCCAGACCGGCAGCCCGTTGCCGCTTAACACGGTGTATTGGCCATATCTCAACAGCAGGGCGAAGCGACAGTACGACCTCGCCGCTGCGCAGGCTGGCGGCCCGCAGCTCACGACGTCGACAAGCTTCACGACCAACGCCGATCCCATGTCGTCGGTATCCGGCTGGAGCATCTACGGGAATCTGACGCGGCAGGAAGTCGTGGTCAAGGACGGCCTGGGCTCCGCGAGCGGCGACAAGTTCAATCTGCAGCAGCACGTAACGACGACGGTCAACAGCTACGCCACGACAGCGGCCGTTCTCAGTCAATGGTGGCTCGACAAACTGCTCGACAGCACGACGACTACGACGGTCAGCTATCTGCCGCGCAGTAACGGCACGCCGGCGGGCATCGATCTTTCTGCCAAAACATTGCGCACGGACTACGACTGGAATCCCGATCGCAGTCTGAACTGGAATCAGGCCAGCGAACCCTCCAGCGGCCTGTTCCTGCGCACCGAATACGGCTACCCGGCGCTGAGCGTCGGCCTGCCGACGACCACGCGTGTGACTGGCAGCGGCATCGACGAGCCGCGGGAAACGCGCACCGTGTATTCGACCGACCTGTATTTCCCGGCTTCGGTAACGGCCGTGCTGAGCGCGGCGACGCCTTCGCTCAATCACACGACCTCCACCGCAGCGCGCGCCAGCGACGGTCAGCCCAAGTGGGCGATCGACCCCAACGGGCTCAAGATCGCCACGAACTATGACGCCTTCGGTCGTCCGATCGAACGTTTCAGCTACCGCACCAACCAGACGACCCTGCTTGCGCCGCCGAGCTACACGCGCCTCGCGCGTTGCAACCCCTGCAGCGGCACGGAAGAGAGCTTCGCCAGCTACTACCAGACCACGGTAGCCGACGGTGCGCCCAGCACGCGCGTCTGGTTCGACATCCTCGGCCGCGAGGTCAAGCGCGCAACGCGCAGCTTCGATGGCCGCTGGAGCAACGTCACGACCAAGTACGACAACATGGGCACGGTGCAGCAATCCTCGGCGCCGTTCTTCACGGGCGAGACCCCGCTGTTCACGCTGTTCACGTACGACCGGCTCAACCGCATGCTGACCAAGCGCGCGCCGACAGCGGAGCTGAATTCGTTGCAGGGCGACACGTTGACGAGCTACGCCTACGCGGGTTTGCGCACCGATATCGCGGTCAGGCCGGCCAGCGGCAACTGCACGATCTTGAACCTCTGTTTCTCGATGTCGCGCCAGCACAACGCGCTGGGCCAGCTCATGCGTACGACGGATGCGCTCACCGGCGTCACCGACTACTGGGTGGATCCGCTCGGCAAGGCGGCCGCACTGCGGGATGCAAAACTCAACACCATGCTCGCGAGCTATAACGCGTTCGGCCATCGCCTGACGTCCAACGACCCGAACCAGGGCAATTGGAGCTTCACCTACAACGCGCTGGGCGAGCTCAAGACGCAGACCGATGCGCGTGGCGTGCTCACGACCGTGACGCAGCGCGATGCGCTGGGCCGCGTGCTCAAGCAGCGCCGCGAACCGACATTGGGCGTGCAGCGCCACGATGCATTGCGGCTGCGCTTCGCGCGCCGCGCCGGGAGCTGGACCGCCGAGTGCCTGCCCGCCGATACGCCGCTCGCCTGGCGCGGCGTCGATCTGCGTGGCGCCGGCGATGCGGCACTCGTCGCCGATGCGCAAGCGCAGGCGCCGGGCGGTGCCGGCGGGGCCGCTCCGCTATTCGTGGCGACGCACTACCGGCTCGACGACGGCGACTATCTGCTGCTGGCGGCGCACCATCTGCTGGTCGATGCCATGAGCTGGCGCATCCTGCTCGAGGACCTGGCCGATACGCTCGCCGGCGCCGCGCCCCCGGTCAGCGCAACCTGGCGCGACTGGGCGATGACGCTGTCGGCCTCGGATGCCGAGCAGGAACGGACCTATTGGGCATCGATCGCGGGCGCACCGGCGCGGCCCGTGCCCGAACACGGCTACGACGAGACCGACATCGTCACGCTCGACCTCGGCCCGGTGCCGCCCGGCCTGTCCGAGCGCGGCGTGCTCGCGGAGCTGCTCGCCCGCCTGGGCGCGGCGCTGGCGCACCGCGACGACTGCGCCGAAGTCTGTGTCACGCTGGCGAGTCACGGCCGGCATGCGCCGGGTGGGACGCTCGACGTCAGCCGAACCGTCGGCTGGTTCACGGCCGAATACCCGTTCCGGCTCGCCTGCGGCGCCTCGCCCGAGGCGATCGAGACCGCGCTCCGCGACGTGCCGTCACAGGGCGTCGGCTGGGGCGTGCTGCGCTGGCTCGCGCCCGAGACGGTCGCGGCCGCCGAGCCCGCGATCGCCGTCAATTATCTCGGCGACGTCGATCCCGCCGCCGAAACACCTTTTGCGATCAGCGACCGTCTTCCCGGTGTCGTCGCCGCGGGCCTGCGCCGCACGCGCGCGATCGAGATCGAGGCGTGGCGCCCCCTCGGCCGGCTGGCCGTCGCGATCCGCGACGCGCCGCACTGCGATTCGCCCGCCGCGCTCCGGCGCCGTGCCGAACGGATTTCGAGCGTCCCCGCGGCTGAACCGCCGCGGGAGCGGGTTCCCCCACTGACAGAAGGACAGCAAGCATGAACACCCGCTTCCGGAATCGATTCCGCCGTCCCGTGCTTGTCGCCCTGCCCCTGATCGTGCTGAGCATGGCCGCACCTCCGGCACCTGCCCAGCACACCGTGCCGCCGAGGCAGTTGAAACAAATCCCGGCGGCCGCGCCGCCACCGACGCTGGCGACCGCGGCGCCTGCCGAGGACGCCGCGCCGCCGAGGCAGTTGAAACAAGTCCCGGCGGTCGCGCCGCCCCCGACATTGCCGACGCCCGTCGGCTACCCGCCGGCGGTGTGCCAGCCGCCGCCGCCGACCTCGAAGGCGCTCGTGCAGACCGGGGCCAATGCCCTTCCCTACAGCCCTTTCCCCGCGACCTGGCAGAAGACGATCGACTCGCTGGTGGCCAATGGCGGGATCCCCGGCGCGGTGATCATCGTGCGTTCGCCCGACTGGGGCGTGCGCGTGGGCGTCGGTGGCGTCGCCAATCTCGCCACCAAGCAGCCGATGTCGCCCGACCTGCATTTCCGCGTCGGCAGCGTCAGCAAAGCGTTCCTCGCCCAGGCGATCCTGCGGCTCGAGCAGCAGGGCAAGATCCAGCTGACCGCGCCGGTGCTCACCTATCTTGGCGACAACCCCACGGTGAAGGGCATTCCCGGCATCGGCAGCCTCACCGTCACCAACCTGCTGCAGATGACCTCCGGCGTCGCCAACTATCTGGGCTGGGACAACGTCGGCTTCTCGCCGCAGATCACACCGCAACGCAGCTTCAAGCCCGAGGAGCTGGTCGCGGCCGTCTCGACCACCGGCGTACCCAAGGACAAGAAACCCTTCGGTGCGCCGCCCGTGGCGCCGACGTTCGCCCCCGGCGCGACCTACCCCAATCCCTACTGGGTCTCGGTGTTCGCGAGCGCGCCGCCGGCGCCGCCGCAATATCCGGGCTGGGACTATTCGAACACCAATTACATCCTGCTCGGCCTGATCGCCGAAAAGGTCACCGGGCTGCCCGCCGAGGAAGTGATCAAGCGCGAAGTGTTCGACGTCGCGGGGCTCAAGGACACCTATTTCGCGACCGACACCAAGAAACTGCCGACCATGCACGGCTACACCAAATGGGGTTCGATCCCCTATCCGGCGCAGGTCTACAGCGACTGGTGCGACGTCACCGACACCAACCCGACCTATGCCTGGACCGCTGGCGCGATCGTCTCGACACCCTGGGACCTGCTCAAGTTCGAGGACGCGATGTTCCGTACCGACACGCTGCTCAACAAGGGCACCAAGAACAAGTGGTACACGTTCGTCTCGTCCGACATCCATATCGGCTGGCAGCCCATGCAATACGGCGTGGGCGGGCTGATGCAGCCCGAGCGCAGCTACGGCACCGCGCGCGGCCATGGCGGCGCCTTCCCGGGCTACAAGACACTGCTCTACTACTTCTACGACCAGGACACCTCGTTCGTGCTGGCGACCAACACCTGGGACGACACCTGCGTGCTGCCCAGGGACCCGGCGATCTCCACCGCCGAGGCCGGCCAGTGCGAAGCGGTGATGCTCGACGCCATCATGCCGCAGGTCAGTTCGGCCGTTACCACGCCGCGGCCCGAACGCGACGCCCAGGCACGGATCGACGGCGGCACGGTCGCCGTCCAATGGCAGGCGGGCCGCATCTACGGCAAGAGCTACGACGTCTACTGGGGCACCGACGAGCGCGCGGTCGACAGGGCGAGCGCGGACCATCATCCGGGCACCGAGCGCCTCTCGGTGACCGAGGTCACGGCGAAGCTCGCGGCCAATCCCAGGACGACCTACTACTGGCGCGTCGACACCGTCGCGCCGGACAACAAGATCCTGCCGCTGGTGATCGGCCCCACCTGGAAGTTCCAGACGCACTAGTGAACTTCTGCACAGGTCGCAGTTCGGGTTCGGATTCTGGAGCCCCCTTGAGTCAAGGGGGTGAAGAGTGATCGCTCAGAACCGCAGGTTCTGGTCACTCTGAACGCCCGACGGGACGGACCGGCCGAAGGCTTGCCTAGCGAGCCTTTGGCGGGGTTGTGGGGACAAGCAACTGGGCACGAGAGCCGCGCCGCGGAAACTTGCCCAGATCTTTCATGGGGCTACCGACGACGTGTGTGGCATTGCCGGAATCTTCAGCGCCGATCGTTCGCGACCAGCGCACATCGCCGCGTGCGCCGCCATGGCGGCGGCGCTGCGCCACCGCGGGCCCGACGAGGGCGGCGACTTCGCCGCGCCCGGCGTGGCCATGGGGTTCAGGCGCCTGGCCATCATCGACCTGGCGACGGGCAACCAGCCGCACAGCAACGCGACGGGCGAGATCGTCTCGATCGTCAACGGCGAGATCTACAACCACCGCGAGCTGCGCGCCGGGCTGGAAGCGCGCGGCCATCGCTTCCGCACGCGCTGCGACGTCGAAGTGGTGGTGCATCTCTACGAGGAATACGGGCTCGATTTCGCGAACCGGCTCAACGGCCAGTTCGCCTTCGCGCTCTATGACGCGCGCACGCACCGGCTGATCCTCGGCCGCGACCAGACGGGAATCGCGCCGCTGTTCCACACGCGCGTGGGCGACGCGCTGCTGTTCGGCTCGGAAATCAAGGCGCTGCTCGCCCATCCCGGCGTCGAGCGCCGCCTCAACCTGCGCGCGCTCGACCAGATCCTGACCTTCCCCGGCATGCGCAGCCCGACCACGATGTTCGACGGCGTGGATGCGCTGCCGCCGGGGCACTTGCTGATCGCCGATGCGTCGGGCACGCGGCTGCGCCAATACTGGGACCTGGTCTATCCCACCGACCCGGCACCCGCACCCGCCGATGCGCACGATCATGTCGAGCGCGTCGACGAGCTGCTGCGTGCGGCGGTCGGGCGCCGGCTCGTCGCGGATGTGCCGGTCGGGCTCTATCTCAGCGGCGGGCTCGATTCCAGCCTGATCGGCGCACTGGCGCGCAAGGCCGCGCCGGATCAGGTGTTTCACAGCTTCTCGATCACCTTCCCCGATGCGACGATCGACGAGCGCGCCCCGCAGCGGGCGATGGCGGCCGCACTGCGCACGATCCATCACGAGATCGAATTTTCCGCCGACGAGATCGCACGCCGGCTGCGCGACGCCGTGGTCGCCGCCGAGGCGCCGCTCAAGGAATCCTACGACACCTGCTCGCTCGCGCTATCGCAGCTGGTGCGCGACAGCGGGCACAAGGTAGTGCTGACCGGCGAAGGCGCCGACGAACTGTTCGGCGGCTACGTCGGCTATCGCCTCGACGCCGCCGGCGAGCCGCGCGGCGTGGCCGACGGGCTGGAAGCGATGCTCGAGGAAGAGCTGCGCGCCGAGCTCTGGGGCGATCCGGGCTTCTTCTACGAGCGCGACTATGCCCTGTTCCGCGAGACCAAGGCAGGTCTGTACAGCGCCGACGTCGCCGCACGGCTCGCCGACTTCGATGCGACGCGCGAGCCCGCGGTCGATCACGCGCGGATGACGGGACGACACCGCCTGCACCAGCGCTCCTATGCCGATTTCAAGCTGCGCATGGCCGATCACCTGCTCGCCGACCATGGCGACCGCGTCGCCTATGCGCATTCGGTCGAGGCGCGCTATCCATTCCTCGATTCGGAACTGATCGACTACATGACGCGCGTTCCGCCCGGCCTGCTGGTGCGCGACGGCACCGAGAAATGGCTGCTGCGCCAGGTCGCGCTGCGCCACCTGCCGCCGGAGCTGGCGCGGCGCGAGAAATTCGGATTCGTGGCGCCGGGTGCCGCCTACCTGCTTCAGCAGCGCATCCCCTGGGTCGAAGAGCTGCTTTCGCCCGGGACGATCCGCCGGCAGAACATCTTCGACGCCGATACCGTCCAGCGGCTGCGTGCGCGCCAGCTCGAGGGCGGCGAGCGCCCGAACGCGACCTTCGATACCGACGTGCTGATGCTCGTCCTGACCGTCGGGCTATTTCTGGACGCCTTTGGGCTCGACTGATCTGGGCTCGACCGGCCTGGACTCGACCGAACCGGGATCGAGGACGAACGGCATCTCCTTGCCGCCGCCCAGCACGATCACCTTGGCATTGGGCGATTGCGCGAGCTTCTCCAGCGCATCGACGCTGCGCCATTTGATCAGCGAGGTGCCGGTGCGCGCCTGGAACTCGCGCGCGCCCTCAGCCTCGACCAGCCAGGTCTGGCGCTTCAGGGATGCGGAGAGCAGCTTCTGTTCGTCGGCCAGCTTTTCCTGGATCTGCGCCTGCACGCGCTCCGGCAACGTGACGCGCGTGATCAGCACGCGGTCGAGATCGACCCAGTGCCGCTCGACCGACTGCCGCGCCGCCGCCTCGACGCGCTGCGCCAGGTCGGTCTCGCCGGACACGGTCAGTTCCTCGGGCTTGAAGCGGCCCACGATCTGCTGGAGCGCGGCGATCGTGTCGGGCCACAGTACGGTCTCGCGATAGCGCGGCCCCACGGCCTGATGGAGCATCGTCAGGTCGTCGGCGCGCGGGCGATAACGGATGGTCACGTCCATCGCCACGTGCAGCCCGTCGCTGGTCCGCACGTCGGCCTTGCCATGCATTTCCTGGTAGCGCAGGTCGTAGACCGCCATCCGGTCCCAGGGCCAGATCACCCAGTAGCCCTCGCCGAAGCGCCTGTCCATCAGCGTGCCGCCGCCGAGGCGCGACCACAGCACGCCCGACTCGCCCGATCCGATCGGGATGAAGATGTGGTTCCACAGCAGCAGCAGGAGCAGTACCGCGAGCAGTCCGCTCACCCAGAGGCGGAAGCGGCGCCTGGACACGCCCAGATAGGCGGCGACTCCCGTATCGACGCGGGTTTCGCGCGGGGCGGAGTGCGGCGGCAGCGCTTCGTCGGACACGTCAGTTCTCCGGGATCTGGAACGCGCGAGGCATTCTCGGCAAGGGCGGTTTCATGACTCGGCGTTCTGTCGCCGCTGCGTCGAGACGAGGCGGCCCAGCTCCATTTTCACGACCATGTCGGCGACGCCGAAATAACGGTCGTCATGTGTGGCGACGAGCAGCGTCTTGCCCTTCGCCTTCAGTTCCGGCAGCAGTTCCTCGTAGAAATGCGCACGGAACTCCGGGTCCTGCTCGGCGGCCCATTCGTCGAAGATCAGGATCGACCGGTTCTCGAGCAGGGTGACGACCATCGCCACGCGCTTGCGCTGGCCGGTCGACAGGTCGCGCGTCGAGAAGCCCGCCTCGGAATAACTGAGCTTGTCGGTCAGGCGCATCGCCTCCAGCTCGGTCGCGATCGCCGCCTCGTCCGCGTCGATGCCGTAGAGCCTGGGGAAGAGGTGGAAATCGCTGAAGATCGCGCCGAACATCTCGCGCTGCCGTTGCTGTCCGTTCGGCGGCAGAGGCTTGCCGTCGAACAGCAGCTGGCCGGCACTGGGCGTGTAGAGGCCTGCGATCACCTTGAGCAGCGTGGTCTTGCCGCTGCCGTTGCCGCCGACGAACATCACGATCTCGCCGCGGTTGAGCTTCAGGTCGATCGGGCCGATGCCGAACGTCTCGCCCGCGTCGCCGGGATAGTGGAACTGGAGTCCGCGGCACTCGATCGACTCGGTCATCGGCAGCGGCGCGGGCACCGGCTCCTTTGGCTGCGGTGCGGCGGCGCGCCCGATCTCGTCTTCGAGGTGGAGCAGCGACGCCGCCGCGCGGTCGGCGCGGCCGATCGACGGGATCGCCGTGATCAGTGTCGAGAGCGGCCCGAAGATGAACAGCACCGAGGAGAGGAGTTTCGGCGCCTGGGGCGCGAACGTGTCGATCAGCGCGGGCAGCACGAACACGATCACGGCGAGCAAGGCGTAGAAAAAAGTCTGCGAGAAGATCGCATTGGCGTTGTACAGGCTGGTGGTGCGCACCTTCACGTCGCACAGCTCCTGGCCGACGTCATCGA
>CAMLSI010000081.1 GCA_946482585.1 uncultured Lysobacteraceae bacterium | reverse complement strand
TTCCAGGTGAACAACTCGCCGTTCGCCGGCAAGAAGGAACACTCGGGCGGCAAGTTCCTCACGTCGCGCCAGCTGCGCGACCGCCTGAGCCGCGAACTGCTGCACAACGTCGCGCTCAAGGTCGAAGACACGGCCGAGGCGGAAAAATTCAAGGTTTCGGGACGCGGCGAATTGCACTTGTCGATCCTGATCGAGACCATGCGCCGCGAGGGCTACGAGCTCGCCGTGTCGCGCCCGGAAGTGATCGTGAAGGAAATCGACGGTCAGATGATGGAGCCGTACGAACAGCTCGTCGTCGATCTCGAAGAGCCGTACCAGGGCGGTGTCATGCAGCGTCTCGGCGAGCGCAAGGCGCAGCTCAAGAACATCGAGCCCGACGGCCGCGGCCGCGTTCGCATGGAATACCTGATCCCGGCGCGCGGCCTGATCGGCTTCCAGACCGAATTCCGCACGATCACGGCCGGCACCGGCCTGCTGTTCCACGTGTTCGATCACTACGGCCCCAAGGCCGAGGGCGCCATCGCCGCACGCCAGAACGGCGTGATGATTTCCAACGGCACCGGTCCCTCGCCCGCCTACGCGCAGTTCGCCATGCAGGAGCGCGGTCGTCTGCTGATCGAGGCGGGCGAAGAAGTCTATGAAGGCCAGCTCGTCGGCATCCACGCCAAGGACAACGACCTCACCGTCAACGCGCTGCGTGCGAAGCAGCTGACCAACTTCCGCGCCTCCGGCAAGGACGATGCGCTCGCGCTGACGCCGCCGATCAAGATGTCGCTGGAACAGGCTCTCGAGTTCATCGAGGACGACGAACTCGTCGAGGTGACGCCGCTCGCGATCCGTCTGCGTAAGAAGCACCTGACGGAAAACGACCGCAAGAAGCACTCGCGCGCGGCCTGAGCCGAGGCTTCACCGCAGCAAGAAGCCGCCGCGCCACAGCGCGGCGGCTTTTTTCTGCAGCGGAAAGCGTCGCGTACGACGACGCATCACGCGTTGCGATCGATTCCTTCGCGAAGGACCGGCGGCGACCGCCGAATTGGCGAACCTCCATGCCTGCACACCAGTGGCGAGCCGGCTCCGTCGGCTCGCCGGGACCGCCCTCCCGCGTCACCGAAGGCATGGCCCGGCGCGGCGAGGCGCGAAACTTGTCGCGGCATCGGACGCCCTCTCGGCACTGTTTCAAGGAACGCCTGTGACGACGAGACCGCTTTTCGCGCGTGCGTTGCAAGACGACACGCCGCCTGGAGAACCCCACTCCCGCGCCGCGATCTACGGCGACGGCTGCGCCGAGTTCTACGACGAGATCTATGCACCGGCACCGCGTGTCGCGATCGATCGACTGGCCGCGTTCGCCGGCGATGGACCTGTGCTCGAGGCGGGTGTCGGCACCGGCCGCTACGCGCTGCCCCTCGCTGCGCGCGGCATCGCAGTTCATGGCATCGACGCTTCGCCGGCGATGCTCGACGCGTTGCGGCGCAAAGCGGGAACGGCATCGATCGAGACGACGCTCGGCGATTTTTCGGCGACCTCGATAGCCGGTGCGTTCCGCCTGATCGTCTGCCTCACGAACACGCTCGCGCTGCTCCCCTCACCCCGGCAATCGCAGGCCATCGCGCGCTTCGCGGCCGCGCTGGACGACGAAGGCGCGCTGCTGATCGAAACCACGCACGCGCCGGAGGACACCAGGTTCACGCTGACCGACGTCGCGCTCGAAACGCGTCGCGGTACGCGCCGCTACCGCGTCGAGTGTTGCGAGGTCGATCCCGACGGGCTCGACATCTGGGCGGCGAACGCCGGCCTGCGACGCACTGCGCGCTGGCGCGATTGGCGCGGCACGCCGTGGAACAACGAGCACGGCTCCGTGTTGTCGCTCTACCGGAAAAACCCCTAGCCAAAGTCGCTGCACGGGTCCGTCTGGCATGATCCGGCCGTCCCCCGCGGCCGAGAGGAACTCCAGCGATGCGCCCGATTCTCACGATATGCTTGGCCGCAGCCGCCGCTGCGCTCGCTATCGGCGGCTGCGCCACGGCACCGCCAGTCGCGCCTGCACCCACGGTCGACACGTCGCCGACGGCGCCGTTCGCGCTGAGCGAAATCAGCATCGCCGAGTTGCAGCGGCGCATGGAGGCGAAGGAACTGACGGCGCGCGAAATCACGCAGTCCTACCTCGACCGCATCGCGCGGCTCGACGATGCCGGACCGCAGCTCAACGCAATCATCGAGATCAATCCGGACGCACTCGCGATCGCCGACACGCTCGACGCGGAGCGCGCCGCAGGCAAGGTGCGCGGGCCGCTGCACGGCATTCCCATCGTCGTCAAGGACACCATCGACACAGCCGACGCGATGCAGACCAGCGCCGGCTCGCTCGCGCTCGTCGGTTCGCCGGCCGCGCAGGACGCGGCACTCGTCGAACGACTGCGCAAGGCCGGCGCCATCGTACTCGGCAAGACCAATCTCAGCGAATGGTCGAATTTCCGCTCGACGCGCTCGACCAGCGGCTGGAGCGCGCGCGGCGGGCAGACGCGCAATCCCTATGTGCTCGACCGCAATCCCTGCGGATCGAGCTCCGGCAGCGCCGTCGCCGTGGCCGCCAATCTGGCCACCGCCGCCGTGGGTACCGAGACTGATGGCTCCATCGTTTGCCCCGCCGCCAACAGCGCGATAGTCGGGGTAAAGCCGACGGTGGGCCTGATCAGCCGCAGCGGCACGGTGCCGCTCGCGACATCGTTCGATACGCCCGGACCGATGGCGCGCAACGTCACCGACGCGGCGCTGCTGCTGACCGTGCTCGCCGGTTCCGATTCCCGCGACAAGACGAGCTGGGACGCCGACAAGCACGCGACCGACTACGCGCGCGGGCTGTCGACCGACGCGCTGCGCGGCGTCCGCGTCGGCGTGCTGCGCGACTACGCCGAGTTCAACGCCGATGTCGCCTCGGGCTACGAGCACAGCATCGCGCGCCTGCTCGACGCGGGTGCGATCCTCGTCGATCCGGTCAAGCTGCCGAACGCCGGCAAGCTCGATGCGCTGGAGATGACGGTCTGGCCCTACGAGTTCAAAGCCGGCCTCAATGCGTATCTCGCTACGCGTCGCGGCGTGCCGATCGCGTCGCTCGCGGAACTCATCGAATGGAATCGTCAGCACGCGGCGCAGGAGCTCGCGCCGTTCGGCCAGGAGCTGCTCGAGCAGGCCCAGCGCAGTGGAACGCTCAACGACAAGGCCTACAAGCAGGCGCTCGCGAACCTGCGTCGCTATGCGCGCAAGGACGGCTTCGACGCCGCCATCAGGAAACACAAGATCGACGTGCTCGTGGTGCCGTCGAACAACCCGGCCTGGGTCACCGATCCGATCAACGGCGACCGCTTCAGCGCGGTCACGAGCACGATCGCCGCCGCAGCGGGTTATCCCGCGGTAACCGTGCCCATGGGCGACGTGCGCGGTCTGCCGATCGGACTCACCTTCGTCGGCCCCGCGTGGAGCGAAGCGAAACTGCTGCGCTATGCCTACGCATTCGAGCAGGCGACGAAAGCGCGACGGCCGCCGGCATTCCTGCCGAGCGTGGCAGCAGGAACCCCATAGCAAGAACCGAGGCAACGGCACGACAGCGTCGCCGCCATCAACACACATGGAATTTGCCGCATCGGCGCGGACGAAACGGCGCCGCGGCAATCAACGCCGCGGCGATCCCGGATCAGTTCGCCGGCGTGACCGGCGTGGCCTGCGTCTGCTTGCGCACGATGAGCATGGCCATCTCGATCGACTGCTCGTAGTTCAGGCGTGGATCGACGTTCGACTTGTACGCACGCGCGAGATCGGTTTCGGTGAGGTCACGCGCGCCGCCAAGGCATTCGGTGACGTTTTCGCCGGTGAGCTCGAGATGCACGCCGCCAAGACGCGTGCCGCAGGCCGCATGGATGTCGAACGCACGCTCGAGCTCATTGCGGATGTTCTCGAAACGGCGCGTCTTCACGCCCGACGACGTGGATTCAGTGTTGCCGTGCATCGGGTCGCAGCTCCAGAGCACGCGTGCGCCTTCGGCCTTGACCGCGTCGACCAGTGGCGGCAGATGCTGCGCGATCTTGTCGGCGCCCATGCGGTGCAGCAAGGTCAGGCGACCCGGCTCGTTGTCCGGATTCAAGGTCGAGACGAGCCGTTTGAGCTGATCCGGCTTGACCGACGGACCGATCTTGACCGCGATCGGATTGCGAATGCCGCGGAAGTATTCGACGTGAGCGCCGTCCACATCGGCCGTGCGCATGCCGATCCACGGGAAGTGCGTCGATAGGTTGAACCAACCCCACTGGCGCGGCACCTGGCGCGTCTGCGCCTGTTCGTAGTGCAGCACGAGCGCTTCGTGGGACGTGTAGAAATCCACGCGCGAGAAGCTACCGATCGGCGCGCCGTGCAGCGTTTCCATGAAGCGCAGCGAATCGCCGATGGATTCGACCATGCGCTGGTATTCGTTCTGCAGCGGCGAGTACTTGACCCAGTCGAGATCCCAATATTCCGGGTGGTGCAGGTCGGCGAAACCGCCGTCGATCAGTGCGCGCACGAAGTTCATCGTCAGCGCCGAGTGCGAGTGCCCTTCGACGAGGCGTTGCGGATCGGGACGCCGCGATTCCGGGGAGAATTCGACTGCATTGACGATGTCGCCGCGATAGCACGGCAAGGTAACGCCGTCGCGCGTTTCCGTGTCGGCCGAACGCGGCTTGGCGTACTGGCCCGCAAAGCGGCCGACACGCACGACGGGCAGCTTGAGACCGTGCGTCAGCACGAGGCTCATCTGCAATAGCACCTTGAGACGGTTCGAGATCAGCGCGGACGAACAGTCGTCGAAACTCTCGGCGCAGTCGCCTCCCTGCAGCAGGAAGCGGCGCCCCTCCTGGGCTTCGGCGATCTGCTTGCGCAGCGCGATGACTTCCCAGGACGTGACCAGCGGCGGCAGGTTGCGCAGCTTCGCGAGCGCGCGGTCGAGTTCGGCGGCGTCGGAATAGGTCGGCTGCTGCACGGCGCTGCGTGATTGCCAGGACGAAGGGCTCCAGTCCTTGGCTTCACGGACGGGATGGATCTGTCGTTCGGTCTGACTCATGGCGCGGCCTTGCTGCAGTGCGGAAAACGATCTTGCCATACCGCCGCGACGACGCAAGCACATGAGCGCCCGCGCCGACTCCGGTCGTTATGGCGATTTATCGTAAGGTGCCGTACGGACGGGGCGGCTTGCGCCACGCGGCGATCAGGGCGAACAAGGTCAGGCCGATGAACCAGACCAGGCACCAAGCCGGCATCGACAGACCGAGGAAACTCCAATCGACCTTGGCGCACTCGCCGGAACCGGTCAGCACGAGCTGCAGCGTTTTCGATAACGGAAACGTATCGAGCATGAAGTTGAGGCCGGGCCCGCAGGCCGGCACTTCGTCCGCCGGCAGGTGTGTCAGCCAGACATGCCGGCCGGCGATCAGTGCACCGATGATGCCGCTGAGGCTGACCAGCACGGCGTAAACCTTGCGGCCGCCGCCGCGCGGACCATGCAGCGCACCGAGCAGAAAAAACACACCCATTGAGAAGAAAGCGACGCGTTGCAGTATGCACAACGGACACGGGTCCTTGCCGAGCTGGAATTGCGCGAAGAAGGCATAACCGAGCAATGCGGCGACACAGACCGCGCCAAACAGGTACTGCACACGGAACGACCACGCGAACGGATTGAGTTTCATAGAACGGCAATGCTCCGGCTGTACGGCACGCGCGACGCGCAATGCACGAGTATCGGACGAGACCTCGATGGACCGCCAGCACGGCGCGAAGTGCCTGGGCTGCGACGGTATGCCGCGGTATTGCGCCAAGGCGATTCGCGCCGGGAACGCAGACATGAAAAAGCCCGAGCCGTTACCGGCTCGGGCTTTTGGCGTACGAACGCGAAGCCGCGATTACTCGGCGGCTTCAACCGCCGCGACCGGGCGGTCCACGAGCTCGACGTAGGCCATCGGCGCATTGTCGCCAGCGCGGAAGCCGCACTTCAGGATGCGCAGATAGCCACCCTTGCGCTCGCGGTAACGCGGGCCGAGATCGACGAACAGCTTGCCGACCGCAACCTTGTCACGCAAGCGAGCGAACGCGAGGCGGCGATTCGCCACGCCGTCGGTCTTCGCAAGCGTGATCAGCGGCTCGGCGACGCGACGCAGTTCCTTAGCCTTCGGCAAGGTGGTCTTGATGAGCTCGTGCTTGAACAGCGACGACGCCATGTTCTTGAACATGGCTTCGCGATGGCTGCTGGTCCGGTTGAGCTTACGGCCCGATTTCATGTGACGCATGGTCGTGTTTCCTTGGTGATCCTGACGGGATCAACCCATCATGCCGTGGGTCAGACCCATCGGCGGCCAGTTCTCGAGCTTCATGCCGAGCGACAAGCCACGCGCACCCAGCACGTCCTTGATCTCGGTGAGCGACTTCTTGCCCAGGTTCGGCGTCTTCAGCAGCTCGACTTCGGTCTTCTGCACGAGATCGCCGATGTAGTAGATGCTCTCGGCCTTAAGGCAGTTGGCCGAACGCACGGTCAGCTCCAGATCGTCGATCGGACGCAGCAGCAACGGGTCAACGCCGCCCTTCTCGGCCTTCGTGTCGGCGCTTTCGCGACGCGTGAAGTCGCCGAAGACCGACAGCTGATCCTGCACGATTTCAGCAGCCTTGCGGACCGCGTCTTCGGCGTCGATCGTGCCGTTGGTTTCCACGTCGAGCACGAGCTTGTCGAGGTCGGTACGCTGTTCGACGCGGGCAGCGTCGACTTCGTACGCAACGCGACGGACCGGACAGAACGAGGCATCGAGCTGCAGACGACCGATCGGACGCGTCTCTTCTTCCGGCAGACGACGCGCCGTCGCCGGCTGGTAGCCGACGCCGCGAACGATCTTCAGCCGCATGTTGAGCGCGATGTCTTTCGTCAGATGACAGATCACGTGATCGGGATTCACGATCTCGACGTTGTGATCGACCTTGATGTCGCCGGCCGTGACGACGCCCTTGCCCTTGCGGGAAAGGCTCAGCGTCGCTTCATCCTGACCGTGCATGCGGATCGCGACGTCTTTGAGATTCAGCAGGACTTCGATGACGTCCTCCTGCAGACCTTCGAGCGTCGTGTACTCGTGCAGCACGCCATCGATCTCGACTTCCGTGATGGCCGCGCCCGGAATGGACGACAGCAGCACGCGGCGCAGCGCATTGCCGAGCGTGTGACCGAAACCGCGTTCAAGCGGCTCGACGATCACCTTGGCGCGGTTGGCGCCGACGCGCTCCACGCCAATACCGCGGGCGCGCAGAACGGTGGTAGACGAATGGGCCATGTACCCGACTCTCCAGAATTACTTCGAATAAAGTTCGACGATCAGCGCTTCGTTGATGTCGGACGGGAGGTCCGAGCGCTCCGGCACTGACTTGAACATGCCGCTGAACTTCTTCGCGTCGACTTCGACCCAGTTCGGCGCCAGATCCATTTCCTGCGACAACGTCAGCGCTTCCTGGATACGCAGCTGACTGCGCGAATTTTCAGAAACGGTGATGCTGTCGCCGGCCTTGACCTGGAAAGAAGCCAGGTTGACCTTCTTGCCGTTCACTTCGATCGCCTTGTGCGAAACGAGCTGGCGGGCCTGGGTACGCGTGACCGCGAAGCCCATGCGATAGACGACATTGTCGAGGCGCTGTTCGAGCATTTGCAGCAGCGATTCGCCGGTATTGCCCTTCTTGCGCGACGCCTTCGCGTAGTAGCTGCGGAACTGACGTTCCAGCAGACCATAGATACGCTTGACCTTCTGCTTCTCGCGCAACTGAACTGCGTAGTCGGACAGCTTGCCCTTACGGGCGGCGCCGTGCTGACCCGGCTTCTGCTCGAGCTTGCACTTGGAGTCGACCGCGCGGGCCGGGCTCTTGAGGCTGAGGTCGGCGCCTTCGCGGCGCGCCAGCTTGCAGGTGGGACCGATATAACGTGCCATGTCGGAGCTCCTTACACGCGGCGACGCTTGGGCGGACGGCAGCCGTTATGCGGGATCGGCGTGACGTCAATGATGTTGGTGACCTTGTAGCCGAGCGCATTCAGCGAACGCACGGCCGATTCGCGTCCCGGGCCTGGGCCTTTGATGCGAACTTCAAGCGTCTTCAGACCGTAGTCGAGCGCGGCGCGACCGGCCTTCTCGGCGGCGACCTGCGCAGCGAACGGCGTAGATTTGCGCGAGCCGCGGAAGCCGGCGCCACCGGAGGTCGCCCAGGACAGCGCGTTGCCCTGGCGATCGGTGATGGTGATTACGGTGTTGTTGAAGGAGGCCTGCACGTGGACGATACCGTCCGTCACTACGCGCTTGATCTTCTTCTTGGTCTTGGCAGCTGCCGGCTTATTCATAGGTTCTGTCCGAATCCATTACTTCTTGATCGCACGACGCGGACCCTTACGGGTACGAGCGTTGGTGCGGGTACGCTGGCCGCGCACCGGCAGACCGCGACGATGACGCAGGCCACGATAGCAGCCCAGATCGATCAGGCGCTTGATGCTCATGCCCACTTCACGGCGAAGATCACCTTCGACCGTGTACTTGGCGATCTCATGGCGCAGCTTCTCGACTTCCGCTTCGGTCAAGTCTTTGATCTTGCCCGACGATTTGACGCCGGCAGCGTCGCAAACTTTCTTCGACCGAGAGCGGCCGATGCCGTAAATACTCTGCAAACCGACCCACACATGCTTGTGGACCGGCAGGTTGACACCTGCAATGCGCGCCATGTAAATCTCTCCGAACGGGCTTAAAGCGCAGTGAACTGAAAATTGTACCCTGGTTCGCGGGATTTGACAAATCCCGCCACGGAGCAAGCCCCGAGGTAACCCCTAGTCCCCGTCTTCATGCGGGGGAACTGCGCGGCTCAGCGGCCGCGCAGATTCGATTTCTTCAACAGACTGCCGTACTGATGCGATACCAGATGCGCCTGGACCTGCGCGGTGAAATCCATCACCACGACAACGACGATCAGGAGCGAGGTACCGCCGAAATAAAACGGCACGTTCCAGGCATTGCGCAGGATGTCGGGAATCAGACAGACCGCGACAAGATAGATCGCGCCAGCTGCGGTCAGGTGCGTGAGCACCCGATCGATATAGTCGGCGGTCGCCTTGCCCGGACGGATACCCGGAATCAGCGCTCCCTGCTTTTTGAGGTTGTCGGCCGTTTCCTGCGAATTGAACACGAGAGCCGTGTAGAAGAACGCGAAAACGACGATGAGCACCGCAAACACGATCATGTAGACCGGCTGGCCCGGCGTCAGACCCGTCGTGAGGATCTGCAACCAGCGAACCTCGCCGGACTTGCTGAACCAAGTCGCCGCGGTCGCGGGGAACATGATCAGCGACGACGCGAAGATCGCCGGAATCACACCCGACATGTTGAGCTTCAACGGCAGGTGCGAGCTCTGGTTCATGTAGGCCTTTGCACCGCCCATTCGCCGCGCGTAGTTCACCGTGATGCGGCGCTGGCCGCGCTCGACGAAGACCACGAAAGCGGTCACGAGCAGGACGATGGCGAGTACCGTGATGACCATGAGCGGATTCAGCTGACCTTCGCGCGCCATGTTCAGCGTATGAACGACAGCGCCAGGCAGACCGGCAACGATACCCGCAAAGATCAGCAGCGAAATACCGTTGCCGATACCACGCTCCGTGATCTGCTCACCCAGCCACATCAGGAACATCGTGCCGGCGGTCAGCCCGACGACAGCCGCAAAGATGAATCCCGGCCCCGGGTTGTAGACCACGCCGGTCTGACCGGACAGCGCCACCGAAACGCCGAAAGCCTGGAACGCCGCCAAGCCGACGGCGCCGAAGCGCGTGTACTTGGTGATCGTACGACGGCCGGACTCGCCTTCCTTGCGCAACTGCGCGAGGCTGGGAACCACGGTCGTGAACAGTTGCACGATGATCGATGCCGAGATGTACGGTACGACGTTCAGTGCGAAGATCGACATGCGTTCCAGCGCACCGCCGGAGAACATGTTGAACATGTCCAGGATGCCGCCCTGTTGTTCGATCAGGCGGGTCATGGCTTCCGGGTTGACGCCCGGCACCGGGATGAAGGTGCCGAGGCGATAAACGATCAACGCACCGATCACAAACAGGATGCGCTGCTTGATCTCGGCGAATTTACCGAGCGAAGCAAGCGCATTGGCCTGGTTTGCTGCCATGAAATTACTCCGCGCTGCCGCCGGCTGCCTCGATCGCGGCCTTGGCGCCGGCGGTGACCGCCACGCCCTTCAGCTTGACCGCGCGCTTGATGTCGCCCTTCTTCACGATCTTGGCGTGCTTGGCGCGCGCCTCGACGAGACCGGCCGCACGCAGCACATCGAAATCGATGACGTCGACGTTGAGCGAGTCGAGCTTATACAGCAGGACTTCGCTGACTTCGTGAGCGGTCTTCGACCGGAAACCGACCTTCGGCAGGCGGCGCTGCAGCGGCATCTGACCGCCTTCGAAACCGGCCTTGACCTTGCCTTTACCGGTGCGCGCGTACTGACCCTTGTGACCACGACCCGCGGTCTTGCCGAGGCCGGAACCGATACCGCGACCGACGCGGACACGATCCTTGCGGGCGCCGTCGGCGGGCTTGAGCGTATTGAGACGCATGATGTACTCCGAATTCCTAGAGGGCTCAGGCCTGGTTTTCCACGGCTACCAGGTAGTAGACCGTGTTGATGAGGCCACGCACCTGCGGGCTGTCCTTCAGTTCGCGCACGTCGTTGAGCTTGCTCAGGCCGAGGGCCTTCACGCTCAGACGGTGACGTGCCTGCACGCCGCGCAGACCCTTGACCAGGCGCACGCGCACGGTTTTTTCAGTGTTATTCGCCATGACCAGTCACCTCAGCAACGCTCTTGCCACGCTTGGCGGCGATGCGATCCGGGGAAGCCATCGCGACCAGGCCCTTGATCGTCGCACGCACCAGATTGATCGGATTGCGCGAACCCACGGCCTTCGCAAGCACGTTCTTCACGCCGACCACTTCGAGAACGGCGCGCATCGCACCGCCGGCAATCACGCCGGTACCGGCCGAAGCCGGCTGCATGAAGACCTTGGCCGCGCCGTGGTTGGCCTTGACGGCGTGCCACAGGGTGCCTTCATTGAGCTTGACGCTCGTCATGTTGCGACGCGCGCGTTCCATCGCCTTCTGAATGGCGACCGGCACTTCGCGCGCCTTGCCATAGCCGAAGCCGACCTTGCCGTCGCCGTCGCCGACGACCGTCAATGCCGTGAAGCTCATCTGCCGACCGCCTTTGACCGTCTTGGCCACGCGGTTGACGGCGATCAACTTCTCCAGCATGCCGTCGCTGTTTTCACGTTCGTTGGAAGACATAGTGCACCTTGGTGGTCCCGACGGAGCGGGACACGTTGCTTACGGCCTTGGCCGCTTGGAGTTGTGGTGTTTCTGCCGATCGACCGGAAACCGAACTGAGGACTGCCGTCCGGTTCCCAAGTGCCATCGAATCGGTTTTGGTGCTTAGAACTTGAGGCCAGCCTCACGCGCTGCATCGGCCAGAGCCTGGATGCGGCCGTGATACTTGAAGCCCGAGCGATCGAACGCAACGGCTTCGATGCCGGCAGCCTTGGCGCGCTCGGCAATGGCCTTGCCGACCGCCGCCGCAGCGGTCTTGTTCTTCGTACCCTTGAGGCCTTCGATGACCGAGTCCTGCAGCGTGGAAGCTGCAGCGATGACTTTGTCGCCGGAGGGCGCGATGACCTGCGCATAGATGTGCTGACCCGTACGGTGCACGGTCAGCCGCGCGATCGCCAGGGTACGGATGCGTGCGCGCGTCGATTTGGCGCGGCGCAGGCGGGAAACGTTCTTGTCCATCGTCATTCTCCGAAGCTGAAGGGTTATGGAGAAGCCCGGCCGAAGACCGGGCGTTCACGCAATTAGGCCTTCTTGGCTTCCTTCAAGGTGATCTTCTCGCCGGAGTACCGCACGCCCTTGCCCTTGTAGGGCTCCGGCGGACGGAAACCGCGGATCTTGGCGGCAGCCTGGCCAACGGCCTGCTTGTCCGCACCCTTGATCAGGATTTCGGTCTGGCTCGGCGTTTCCAGCGCGACGCCTTCCGGCGCCTTGAACACGACCGGATGCGAGAAGCCGAGCGTGAGGCTCAGGTCCTTGCCCTGCATCGCAGCGCGGTAACCGACGCCGACCAGCTCGAGCTTGCGGACATAGCCTTCGCTGACGCCCTTGACCATGTTGTTGATCACGGCACGCGCGGTACCGGCGAGCTTGTCGTCAGCGATGGCGACGGGCTTGCAGGTGAGCTCGCCGCCGTTGACGGCGATTTCGACGCCCGGGAACGCGACGGACTTCAGCGAGCCCTTCGGGCCTTTCACGGTGACGCCATCGGCGGCCACCTGACATTCGACGCCCTTCGGCAGAGCGATCGGCAGTTTTGCTACGCGGGACATTGGCAATCTCCTCTTAGGCGACCAGGCCGATGACTTCGCCGCCCAGGCCCTTCGCCCGTGCCTGCGCATCGGTCATGACGCCACTGGACGTCGAAACGATGGAGATGCCCAGACCGCCCAGAACCTTGGGCAGCGCGTCCTTGCCGCGGTAAACGCGCAGACCGGAACGCGACACGCGCTCCAGACGCTCGATGACCGGCTTACCCTGGTAATACTTCAGGGCGATTTCGAGTTCCGGCTTGCCCTCGACGTCGTTGATCTGCGCGTCGCGGATGTAGCCTTCGTCTTTCAGCAGCTTGGCCAGGGCCAGCTTGATCTTGGAGCTCGGCATGCGCACCGTCGCCTTGCCCGTGAGCTGGGCATTGCGAATGCGGGTGAACATGTCGGCGATGGGATCAGTCATGCTCATTGAAATGAATCCTTAAGTTAGCACCGATATCCGCTGGACTTACCAGCTGGCTTTGCGCAGACCGGGAACGTCGCCGCGCATGGTCGCCTCACGCAATTTGTTGCGGCCGAGGCCGAACTTGCGGTAGACGCCGCGACTGCGGCCGGTCAATTCACAACGATTGCGCTGACGCGCCGGACTGGAGTCGCGCGGCAGCTTCTGCAGCTTTGCAGCTGCGTCCATCTTGTCTTCGTACGACGCGTCGACGCTGCTGACGATCTTCTTCAGTTCGGCGCGCTTGTTCGCGTACTTCTTCGCCAGCTTCTCGCGCTTGGTTTCGCGATTCACCATGCAGGTCTTTGCCATTTCGGAATCCTCGAAATCAGTTGCGGAACGGGAAGCTGAACGCTTCGAGCAGGGCACGAGCTTCTTCGTCGGACTTCGCAGTCGTCGCGATCGAGATGTCCATGCCGCGCATGGCGTCGACCTGGTCGAAATCGATTTCCGGGAAGATGATCTGTTCCTTGATGCCCATGTTGTAGTTGCCGCGGCCGTCGAACGCGCGACCCGACACACCGCGGAAGTCACGGACGCGCGGCAGGGCGACGCTGACCAGGCGATCGAGGAACTCGAACATGTGTGCGCGGCGGAGCGTGACTTTGCAGCCGATCGGCCAGCCTTCGCGGATCTTGAACGAGGCGACCGAAACACGCGCCTTGGTCGTAACCGGCTTCTGACCAGAGATCTTGGCCATGTCGTCAACCGCGTTCTCAAGCACCTTCTTGTTGCCGACCGCTTCACCCACGCCCATGTTCAGCGTGATCTTGGTCAGACGAGGTACCTGCATGACGTTGGCGTAGCCGAAGCGCTCCATCAGCTTGGGTACGACGACATCTTTATAGTGTTTTTCAAGGCGGGTCATTACGGCAATCCTCAAGCGTCAACCATTTCGCCGGACTTGCGAAACACGCGCACTTTGCGGCCGTCCTCGAGGACTTTGTAGCCGACGCGTTCGCCCTTGCCCGTCGCCGGATTGACCAGCTGCACGTTGGAATTATGGATGGAGGCCTCACGCTCGACGATACCGCCCGGCTGATTGGCCTGCGGATTCGGCTTCGTGTGGCGCTTGATCAGATTCATGCCGGCAACGAACACGCGATCTTCCGCGATTCGCAGGACTTCACCCGTCTGACCTTTGTTCTTGCCGGTGATCACAACGACGCGATCACCCTTACGGATACGATTCATGGCGTAAACCCCGTTACAGCACTTCGGGCGCGAGCGAAACGATCTTCATGAACTTCTCGCCGCGCAGCTCGCGCGTGACCGGTCCGAAGATGCGCGTGCCGATCGGCTCGAGCTTGTTGTTGAGCAGCACCGCGGCGTTGCCGTCGAAGCGGATCAGCGAACCATCGGCGCGACGCACACCCTTCTTGGTGCGCACGACGACCGCGTCGTAGACCTCGCCCTTCTTGACCTTGCCA
>CAMLSI010000080.1 GCA_946482585.1 uncultured Lysobacteraceae bacterium | reverse complement strand
CGCCGCGCGCACGCGCGGCGACGTCGCGCGCCGCCATTTCCTTGAATCGGAAACTGACCCACTGCGGGTGCAGCGGCGAGTGGCGCACCCATCGCGCGGCCCGGCGAATGCGGTCTGCCCAGCTCCCGGAACGCGTACTCATCGTCGATACGTCAGACTCGTGATCTGCTCCGAAACCAGGCCGATCAGGAACACGATCGCGGCTGCGCTCAGCAGCAGTGCGCTCATGTTGGTGAAGCGCTGCTGGTAGTAGTAGGTCAATCCGTAGTTCAACGCGCCCAGGCCGAAAAACACCATGCTGGCCGGCAGGAACAGCTTGAACGGCGAATACAGCGTGGCGATCTTGAAAATGATCAGGAGGAAGCGGATGCCGTCGCGCAACGGCCGGATGTGGCTCTTGCCGGTGCGTTTGCCGACTGCGATCGACTCGTAGGCGATCGCATAGGCACTGCGAAAGAACGCCATCGTGATCGTTGTCGGGTAGGAGAAGCCGTTCGGCAGCAGATGGATGAACTCGAGGAACTTGTCCGCCCGCACCGCGCGGAATCCGGACGTCAGATCGAGTACGGCATGCCCCGTCATCCAGCTCGCAAGCCGGTTGTACAGCGTGTTCGCCAGGCCGCGACCGACGCCGGCCTGACCCGACCAGTCCCGCGCGCCGACGACCATGTCGTAGCCCTGCTCCATCCGCGCGAGCAGCCGGTCGATGTGCGCCGGATCGTGCTGGCCGTCCGCGTCCATGAACACGAGCACGTCGCCGGTGGCGGCGCGCGCGCCGCGCTTGATCGCGGCGCCGTTGCCCATCGAATAGGGGCTGGACAGACAGCTCACACCGTTGGCGGCACAGAGTTGCCGCGTATCGTCGGTCGAACCATCGTCGACGACGATGATCTCGTCGGCCGGCCGGGCCTCCCGCAGCCGGGGCAGCAGAACGCGCAACGCCGCCGCCTCGTTCTTGGCGGGCAGGATGATACTGATGGGCATACCAGCAGGGCACCTTGGGTTCGGGCGCTGAGCATACATGAAGCACGATACGTACCGGCACGCGCGCGGAGCCCGCCGGGCGGCCCGATCGGCGGGTTCGAAGGACCTGATTCGAAAGGCTTCTTGAGCCCCGTCACAGTTTTGCCCCAGGCAATTCAAAACGGCGCCAAAGTGGAGTACATTCTGCCGTAGTTTCGGGGGTTTACGCGGAATTCTTATGGCTACGCAGATCAACCCGGCGAATCTCGCAGGCCTGAGCGGCATCGCACGACGTCTCGTCGCCGAGGGATCCCTCTCGGAACAGGACGCGCGCCGCGCGCTCGAAACCTCGTCGAAGCAGAAGATTCCGCTCGCTACTTATCTCATCGACAACGGTATGGCCGAGAGCAGCACGGTGGCCATGGCCGCATCGGCCGAATTCGGCGTACCGCTCTACGACGTCAGCGCCATCGACTTCACCCAGCTGCCGCTGAAGCTCGTCAGCGAGGAACTCATCACCAAGCATCGCGCGCTGCCGCTGTTCAAGCGTGGCAACCGCCTGTTCGTCGGCCTGTCGGACCCGACCAACCTGCGCGCGCTCGACGAGATGAAGTTCCAGTCGAACCACAGTGTCGAGCCCATCCTCATCGACGAGCGCGCGCTCGTGCGCGTGATCGAGCAGGCGCTGAGCCAGAGCAGCACGTCGGTCGACGTCGAGGGCGACGAGGGTCTGGAAAGCCTCGACATGAACGCAGGCGACGACGATGCGGACGGCAGCGCCGGCGGCGGCGTCGATGCGAGCGGCGCCGACGACACGCCGATCGTGAAATTCGTCAACAAAGTGCTCGTCGACGCGATCAAGCGCGGCGCGTCCGATATCCATTTCGAACCGTTCGAATCCGAGTATCGCGTTCGCCTGCGCATGGACGGCGTATTGCGCAAGGTCGCCGCGCCGCCGTCGAAACTCGCGCCGCGCATCTCCTCGCGCCTCAAGGTCATGTCGGGCCTCGACATCGCCGAGCGCCGCGTGCCCCAGGACGGCCGCATCAAACTGAACCTCTCCAAGGGCAAGTCGATCGACTTCCGCGTGAGCACCTGCCCCACGCTGTTCGGCGAAAAGGTCGTGCTGCGTATCCTCGACGGCTCCGCCGCGAAGCTCGGCATCGAGAAGCTCGGCTACGAGGAAGACCAGAAAAAACTGTTCGTCGAGGCGATCGAGAAGCCCTACGGCATGGTGCTCGTGACCGGGCCGACCGGCTCGGGCAAGACCGTATCGTTGTATACGGCGCTGAATATCCTCAACACCGAGGGACGCAACATTTCGACGGTCGAAGATCCGGTCGAAATCCGCGTGCCCGGCATCAACCAGGTTCAGCAGAACCAGAAGCGCGGCATGACGTTCGCCGCGGCGCTGCGCTCGTTCCTGCGCCAGGATCCGGACGTGATCATGGTCGGCGAGATCCGCGACCTCGAAACGGCGGAGATCGCGGTCAAGGCGGCGCAGACCGGCCATATGGTCCTGTCGACGCTGCATACCAACGATGCACCGCAGACCATTGCCCGCCTGATGAACATGGGCATCGCCCCCTACAACATCACGTCATCGGTCACGCTGGTGATCGCGCAACGCCTCGCGCGTCGCCTGCACGACTGTAAGAAACCGCTGATCCTCCCGCCGGCAGCACTGCTCGCCGAAGGCTTCACCGAGGCCGAAATCCCCGGTATGCAGATGTTCGACGCGGTCGGCTGTTCCGGATGCAACGAAGGCTACAAGGGGCGCGTCGGCATCTATCAGGTGATGCCGCTCAGCGACGACATTTCCAAGATCATTCTCGCCGGCGGCAACGCGATGCAGATTGCCGACGTCGCGCGTGCGGCGGGCATCCGCGATCTGCGTGCGTCAGCGATGCTCAAGGTCAAGCAGGGCGTCACCAGCCTCGCCGAAATCAACCGCGTCACCAAGGATTAACCATGGCCACAGCAACGGTTTCCCGTAAACCCCAGAGTGCCGTCGCTGCGGCGCGCGGTCGCGCGCGCGCCGAGGTCAGCACGCTGCAGACCTTCGTCTGGTCCGGCAAGGACAAGCGCGGACAGTCGATGAAGGGTGAGTACGCCGCGAAGAACATGAGCCTGGTCAAGGCCGAGCTCCGGCGGCAGGGCATCAATCCGACCTCGGTGAAGGCCAAGGCGAAACCCCTGTTCGGTGCGGCCGGCAAGACCATCAAGGCGCGCGACATCGCCGTCTTCAGCCGCCAGATCTCCGTGATGATGCAGGCCGGCGTACCGCTCGTGCAGGGTCTGGACATCATCGCCGGCGGTCAACAGAACGTGCGCATGAAGAACATGCTCACGGCGATCAAGAACGATATCGAAGGCGGCTCGACGCTGCATGAGGCGCTCGCGAAGTTTCCGGTTCAGTTCGACGAACTCTTCGTCAACCTGGTCAAGGCCGGCGAAGCCGCCGGTGTGCTCGACACCGTGCTCGACACGGTCGCGACGTACAAGGAAAACATCGAATCGCTGAAGGGCAAGATCAAGAAGGCGATGTTCTATCCCGCGATCGTGCTCGCGGTCGCCGTCGTGGTGTCGGCGATCCTGCTGATCTTCGTCGTGCCGCAGTTCGAGCAGGTATTCAAGGGCTTCGGCGCGGACCTGCCCGCGTTCACGCAGATGATCGTTTCCGCGTCGCGCTTCCTGACCTCGTACTGGTACGTGGTCCTGCTCGCCTTCGCCGGCACGGTCGCCGGCCTGATCTTCCTCTACAAACGCTCTCCGGCCTTCGCGCACTTCTGCGCGCGCGCCGTGCTCAAGCTGCCCGTGATCGGCCAGATCCTGCATCAGTCGGCCATCGCGCGCTTCGCGCGCACGCTCGGCGTCACGTTCCGCGCCGGCGTGCCGCTGGTCGAAGCGCTCGACTCCGTCGCCGGTGCGACCGGCAGCCCGGTGTACAACGCGGCAGTGAAGCGCATCCGCGAGGACGTGGCCATCGGCCACCAGCTGCAGCTCGCCATGCGTCAGGCGCAACTGTTCCCGAACATGGTCGTGCAGATGGTCGCGATCGGCGAAGAATCCGGTGCGCTCGACAAGATGCTGTTCAAGATCGCCGAGTTCTACGAGGAAGAGGTCAACAACGCCGTCGACGCGCTGGCCAGCCTGCTCGAACCGTTCATCATGGTCATCATCGGTACGCTGGTCGGCGGCATGGTCATCGGCATGTACCTGCCCATCTTCAAGCTCGCCGCCGTCGTCGGCTGACCGGGGTCCGATGATCGAAATCTTCAGCGAAGGCTGGCCGCTGTATCTCGCGGCCGGCCTGTTCGGCCTGTTGGTCGGCAGCTTCCTCAACGTCGTCATCCTGCGCCTGCCCGAACGGCTGATGCACGACTGGCGCGTGCAGAGCCGCGAGATGCTCGAACTCGAAGCGGACTCCGCGGATGCGGCGCCGCCCGACATCGTGCTCAAGGGTTCGCACTGCCCGCACTGCAAGCATGCGCTGTCGCCGCTCGACAACATTCCGCTCGCGAGCTGGCTCGCGCTGCGCGGCCGCTGCCGCTACTGCAAGGCGACGATCTCGGTACAGTACCCGCTCATCGAGGCGATGACGGCGATCGTGACGCTCGTCGTCATCGCCAAGTTCGGCGCGACATGGACGGGCGCGGCGGGGCTCGTGCTGAGCTATTTCCTGATCGCCCTCGCCGGCATCGACTTCCGCACACAGCTGCTGCCCGACAACATGACCTTGCCGTTGCTCTGGCTGGGCCTGCTGCTGTCGCTGCAACCGATGTTCGTTTCGCCGGTCGGCGCGATTCTCGGCGCAACCATCGGCTACCTGAGCCTCTGGTCGATCTACTGGCTGTTCAAGCTGCTGACCGGCAAAGAGGGCATGGGTTACGGCGACTTCAAGCTGCTCGGCGCGCTCGGCGCATGGATGGGCCCGAAGAGCCTGTTGCCGATCGTGCTGCTGTCGTCTGTCGTCGGCGCCATCCTCGGCAGCATCATTCTCGCGACGCGCGGCAAGGACAGCTCGACACCGATTCCGTTCGGCCCGTTCATCGCGGTCGCCGGCTGGATTCAGTTCGTCTGGGGCGAGCAGCTGCTGCAGCTCTACACGCAGGTACTGCTCGCGCGATGAACGCGGCGGACATCGCCGCGCATTTCGTCGTCGCGATCAGCGGCGGCATCGCATCGGGCAAGACGGCCGTCACGCAGGCATTCGCCCGTCGCGGCATCGCGTGCTACGACGCCGACATCGCTGCGCGCGAGGTCGTGGCGCCCGGGCAGCCGGCGCTGGCCGAGATCGCAGTGACCTTCGGCCCGCAGGCGCTGCAGCCCGACGGCACGCTGGATCGCGCCGCGATGCGTCGCCGCATCTTCGGTGACGATGCCGCCCGGCGCCGTCTCGAAGCCATCATCCATCCCCGGGTACGCGAACGCCTGCGCGAACAGGTGGCGGCCGACGGCAACGCCTACTGCCTGCTCGCGATTCCGCTGCTCGCCGAAACCTGGCCGGCATACGCCTGGGTCGACCGCGTGCTCATTGTCGACGTTGCACCCGAGGTGCAGCTCGCGCGACTGCAGCAGCGCGATTCGATCGAGCGCGAGCTCGCGGCGAAGATGATCGCGGCGCAGGCGACGCGCGAGCAGCGCCTCGCGATCGCGACCGACGTGATCGACAACTCGGGCACGCTCGACGAACTCGATGCCGCCGTCGCGGCGCTGCATGCGCAGTTCCTGGAATCGGCGGCGGCGCGTTAGCGCTGCCAGAATGCCGAGATGCCGGCGATGCCCTGCGCGCCGTTGTCGAGCGCGGTTGCGAGATCGTCGAGCGTCAACCCGCCGAGCGCATAGACCGGCACGATCGCCCGATCGCAGAGCGCGGCGAACGCGTCCCAGCCCAGCGGCGCCTGATCCGCATGGCTTGCGGTCGCCGCCACACTGCCGAGCACGACGAAATCGGCGCCGAGCGCCTGTGCCTTCTCGAGTTCCGCACCACTGTGGCAGGACGCTGCGAACCAGCGTTTCGCACCGACCGGCCGCGCATCGAGCTGCGCAAGCTGCGCGGCCGTGACGTGAACGCCGTCGAGATCGAAGGCGTCGACGAGATCGATGCGCGAATTGATCAGCAACTGACCGCCCGCGGCACGCACGCGACTCAGGCAGGCCGGAACGAGACGGCGCAAGGCCGCCTCGTCGCTGTCCTTCGCGCGCAACTGCACGAGACGGACTCCGCGCGTGAGTGCCGCATCGAGGCGCGCGAGAAAGCCGGCTTCGTCGGCATCGGGCTGCGGTGTGATCAGGTAGTGCGGCGGCAGCGCGAGCGCATGGATGACGGGGTGGTCGGCCGCAGGCATTTCGGCCGGATCGAGCGCCGTTGCCGGCACCCACTTCAGCGCCTGGCCTTCGCAGGAATGCGGCATGCCGTCGAACGCCCGCACGCGATAGACGTCGAGCAGGATGCGCTTGGCCGCATAGCGCCAGGGAATCCGGATCAGCGGCTCGGCCGACGCGACACGCACGCCGATCTCTTCGTGGATTTCGCGCTGCAACGCCTGCAGCGGCGTTTCGCCGGACTCGACCTTGCCGCCCGGAAACTCCCAATAACCGGCGAGATGCTTGCCTTCGGGCCGCTGCGCGAGCAGCACGCGGCCGTCGGCATCGACGAGCGCGGCCGCGACGACATGCACGATCGGCAGATCGCCCGCGGCGGCGGCGGGCGCCGTTTCTTCCGAAACGGTGCTCATGCGTGGTTTCCGCTAGGTCGTCGCACTCAGGCGAGGCGCCCGTGGCACTGCTTGTACTTCTTGCCCGAACCGCAGGGGCACGGATCGTTGCGGCCGACTTTCGGGCCTTCGGCGAACTGCGCGACCGCGGGGGCGGCCGAGGCGGCCGTCGCGGCGAGCACTTCGCCTTCGCTCGCGAAACCGCTGGCTTCGGCATGCGCGAAATTGAGCGGCGCCTGTTGCTGCTGGCGGCGCTGCTGCTCTTCCATCTGCTGCACTTCTTCTTCGCTGCGGATGCGCACGCGCGCGAGCAGGGTCGTCGTCTCGAGCTTGATGCGCTCGAGCATCGACTGGAACAGCTCGAACGATTCGCGCTTGAACTCCTGCTTCGGCTGCTTCTGCGCGTAGGAGCGCAGATAGATGCCCTGGCGCAGGTAGTCCATGCTCGCGAGGTGTTCCTTCCAGCAGTTGTCGAGCGTGTTCAGCATCACGTGGCGTTCGAGCGCACGCATGACTTCCGAACCGAGCATCGCTTCGCGTTCGCGGAAATAACGGTCGACGGCGGCGAGCACATGACCCAGCACGTCCTCGGAATCGGCTTCCGACTGCGTTTCGAGCCAGCGCTTGAGGTCGAGCTCGATCCCGAAATCGTCGCCGAGCTTCTTCTGCAGCGCGCCGACGTCCCATTGCTCGTCGATCGAGTGCTGCGGCACGTGGCTGCGCACGAGGTCGGTGAACACGTCGGTACGGATCGCCGCGGCGGTGTCCGCGAAATCATCCTGTTCCAGCAGCTCGTTGCGCTGCTCGTAGATGACCTTGCGCTGATCGTTGGCGACGTCGTCGAACTCGAGCAGATTCTTGCGGATGTCGAAGTTGTGCTGCTCGACCTTGCGCTGCACTTTTTCGATCTGGCGGCTGACCATGCGGTCTTCGAGCGCATCGTCTTCCTTCATGCCGAAGATCTGCATCCACTTCGTGACCCAGTCGGGCGAGAAGATGCGCATGAGGTTGTCTTCGAGCGACAGGTAGAAACGGCTCGAACCCGGATCGCCCTGACGGCCCGAGCGGCCGCGCAATTGGTTGTCGATACGGCGCGACTCGTGGCGCTCGGTACCGACGATGTGCAGGCCGCCGGCGGCGACGACTTCCTCGTGGCGCTTCTTCCATTCGCTCTTGATGCGCGCGCGCTCGGCTTCGCTCGCGTCTTCCGGCAACAGCGCGAGTTCGGCGTCCAAGCTGCCGCCGAGCACGATGTCGGTACCGCGGCCGGCCATGTTCGTCGCGATCGTGACCGCCCCCGGACGACCCGCCTGCGCGACGATGTGCGCTTCGCGTTCGTGCTGCTTCGCGTTCAGCACTTCATGCGCCACGCCCTGCTTCTGCAGCATGTTCGACAGGAATTCCGACGCATCGATCGACGCCGTGCCGACGAGCACCGGCTGGCGGCGCTTCTGGCAGTCGCGGATATCCTCGACGATCGCGTCCCACTTCGGCTTGTGCTTGAGGAAGACGAGGTCCGGCGAGTCCTTGCGGATCATCGGACGGTGCGTCGGGATCACGATGACTTCGAGGCCGTAGACCTGCTGGAATTCGTAGGCTTCCGTGTCGGCCGTGCCGGTCATGCCGGACAGCTTCTTGTACATGCGGAAGTAGTTCTGGAATGTGATCGTCGCGAGCGTCTGGTTCTCTCGCTGGATCGGCACGCCTTCCTTCGCTTCGACGGCCTGATGCAGACCGTCGGACCAGCGACGGCCCGCCAGCGTGCGGCCGGTGAATTCGTCGACGATGATGACTTCGCCGTCGCGCACGATGTAGTCCACGTCACGCTGATACAGCGCGTTGGCACGCAGCGCCGCGTTCAGGTGATGGACGACGACGAGATGCTTGGCGTCGTAGAGCCCTTCGTCGGCTGCGATCACGCCTTCCTTGCGCAGCAGCTGCTCGGCATGCTCCATGCCCTCTTCCGACAGGTGCACCTGCTTCTGCTTCTCGTCGACCCAGTAATCGCCGACGGTCGAATCTTCCTTGTCCTGCCGCGTGAGCTTCGGAACGATGCGATTGATCTTGACGTAGAGCTGCGGCGATTCCTCGGAAGGACCCGAGATGATCAGCGGTGTGCGCGCCTCGTCGATCAGGATGGAGTCGACTTCGTCGACGATGGCGTAGTGCAGGCCGCGCTGGTAGCGCTGTTCCTTCGACAACGCCATGTTGTCGCGCAGATAGTCGAAACCGAACTCGTTGTTGGTGCCGTAGGTGATGTCGGCGGCATAGGCGGCCGCCTTGTCCGCGTGGTTCATGCCGGGATAGACGACGCCGACGCTGAGCCCCAGGAAGTTGTAGAGCTTGCCCATCGTCGCCGCGTCGCGCTTGGCGAGGTAGTCGTTCACGGTGACGACGTGAACGCCTTTGCCCTCGAGCGCATTCAGATAGACCGCGAGCGTCGCGACGAGCGTCTTGCCTTCGCCGGTGCGCATTTCGGCGATGCGCCCCATGTTCAGCACCATGCCGCCGATCATCTGCACGTCGTAGTGGCGCAGGCCGAGCACGCGCACCGAGGCTTCACGTACCGTCGCGAACGCATCGGGCAGGACCTGCTCGAGCGTCTGGCCTTCGGCGAGTCGCTGCTTGAACTGATCGGTGCGCGCGCGCAGCTCCGCGTCGGACAAGGCCTGCATCGCCGGCTCGAGCGTGGCGATCTGCGCCACGTTCTTGTGGAGCTGGCGCAACACGCGATCGTTGCGGCTGCCGAAAAGGCTCGTCATCAGACGGTTGAACATGGAATCGATCGCTCAGCAGGAAAGGAAGAAACGCGCAAAGCCCGCGCGGGGCGCAGGCGCGAGCGGACCGCCGATGATAAGCCGGCGGCCGCGTCGGGAAAAGAATGGTGGGTTGCCGACCCCTGGATTCAAGGGCCGCGAACGGCGGAGTCCGCTGTCAGGTCTTGCGCTGACTGCGTACGTACGCGATCGGATTGACGGCCTTGCCGTTGAGCCAGACTTCGAAGTGCACATGCGACCCGGTCGAGCGGCCGGTGGAACCGACCTTGGCGATGACTTCGCCGACGCGGACGCGCTGGCCGACCGTGGCCAGGTTCTGGGAGTTGTGTGCATAGCGAGTCATGTAGCCGTTGCCGTGGTCGACTTCGACCACGTTGCCGTAACCGGGACGAGTGCCGGACCAGGTCACGACGCCTTCGGCGACCGAGTGGATGTCCGCACCGGAATTGGCATCGAAGTCGATGCCCGAGTGAAAAGCGCTGGCGCCGTTGAACGGATCCGGACGGCCGCCGAAATACGAAGAAATGTAGCCGGAATTGACCGGCATGCCGCTCGGCAGCAGGTCGGAATCGATCTTGCGGTCGAGCAGCAGGTTTTCGAGCACTTCGAGCTGAGCCTGCTGGCGCACGAAGCGGCCGTGCAGTTCCTCGATCGAATCGGTCAGCTGCGGCGCCGCCGCGTGCACGACCGGAGACTGCGACTCTTCGGGGCCGCCGACGGCCGGCGGTTCGGAGAAACGGAATTCGCCGTCGTCGAGCTTGCCGGCGCGGGTCAGGCGCTCGCCGAGGGCATTGAGGCGCGTCGCATGCGCCTGCAGCGCACCGAGCTTGACCGCGAGCGCGTCCAGATCGCGCTGCGTGTCCTGTCTGATCTGTTCGAGTTCGCGCAACCGCGCGTCGCTCTGTTCGCGCAATTCCCGCACTTCGGCGAGGGTCCGCGTCTTGGGACCGGCGATGCTGTAGGCCACGCTCACGCCGAGCAGCGCGCAGGCCAGGGCGGCACAACCGAGTATCGCTCCGCATTTGAGCCGGGTTCGCCAGCAGCCGAGATCGATGGTCTGCGGCACCGCGTGCGGCTTTGCGACAATAATGATGTTCATGCCGGATTCGTTATCTGCCTGGGTTTCCGCGATGCAACCAAAAACCCCATCGTCCGCGACCACGTCGCGTCGCTCGCCGCCCGGCCCCAAACCGGTCGGCGAGACCTCCCCCGTCGCGTCGCTCATCAAGCGAGCGCGAGCGTTGGAAGCACTGGATCTTCGTTTGCGCCTGACGCTGCCTCCCGCGATCCGCCCGCATTGCTGCCTGGCCGATGCGCGACAGGGTCGCGTTGTTTTTCTGGCGAACTCCTCGACCTGGGCGGCGAAGCTGAGGCTTCACCAGACCCCGATCCTGGCCGAGGCGCAAAAAGCGCTCGGTCAGCCCTTCAGGATATTCGCCGTCAAAGTGGCACCCTTGCCGTCCGTTCCCCCGGAGCCTGCAAGGCGGAAGCCGCTTTCCCACACCGCCGCCGAGCACTTGAGCAAGGCCGCGGTCACACTGGCAGACCCCGAACTCAGGGCCTTGTTTCTAAAGATGGCGTCCCTCGCCGAAATTTCTGATTCCAAAGACGCGGATATTTGACCGCGCCGCACTGCGGCTGGCTGAAAGCCGCAGTGGTGTCGCTTCCTAGACCGCCTGGGCAGGATGGGCGTAGGAAATCGGTGCCGTCGCCGGGTCGTCGAAGCAGACCTCTTCCCACGCGCTGGTGTCGGCCAGCAGCGTGCGCAACAGCAGATTGTTCAACTGATGGCCCGACTTGTGCCCGAAGAACGCGCCGATGAGGCTGTGTCCGAGCAGGTACAGGTCGCCGATCGCATCGAGGATCTTGTGTTTGACGAATTCGTCCTCGTAGCGCAAGCCGTCTTCGTTGAGGACGCGATAGTCGTCGAGGACGATCGCGTTGTCCATGGACCCGCCAAGGACCAGGTTGCGCTCGCGCAGCATTTCGATATCGCGCATGAAGCCGAACGTGCGGGCGCGCGACACTTCCTTGACGAACGATGTCGTCGAGAAGTCGATTTCCGCGCGGGACGTCTGCGCGGTGAAGATCGGATGGTTGAAGTCGATTGAAAAACCGACTTTGAAGCCGTCGAACGGCTCGAAACGAGCCCATTTGTCGCCGTCTTTGACGGTCAACGGCTTCTTGATGCGGATGAAACGCTTGGCCTTGGGCTGTTCCTCGATACCCGCCGACTGCAGCAGGAAGACGAACGGACCGGCGCTGCCATCCATGATCGGCACTTCCGAGGCCGACAGGTCGACATAAGCGTTATCGATACCGAGACCCGCCATGGCCGACAGCAAATGTTCGACTGTCGATACGCGGATCGTTCCCTTGGTCAGGGTGCTGGAAAGGCTCGTGTCGCCGACGTTTTCGGCACGGGCGTGAATTTCCACCGGCGGATTCAGATCCACGCGGCGGAACACGATGCCCGTGTCGACCGCGGCCGGACGCAGGGTCATGTAGACCTTTTCGCCGGTGTGGATGCCGACGCCTGTCGCCCGAATGACGTTCTTGAGCGTACGTTGTTTGATCATTCTTTTTTTGTCCCCTGGGGCAGGAGCCAACAAAACGGCCTGGATGCTAGCACAGGGCTTTATGACAGAAAAGCAAAACGACGCGCCCGGCCCACATTCTGTTGCGTAGATACAACAATAACGGAGCGATAGGGCGAAAAAAAGGCGATATGCCGTCGGCATACCGCCTTCTGGAGGACGTAGCATGACGGATGACGGCGCCTGTCGTCACCTGTCCTTGATGCTTTTTTGCGCAAATCCCTCACGCGGCCGGCGCGGCAACGCCGCAGCCCATGGCTGCGGAGCGTTGCGGCACGCGCGGCGCGAAAGGTGCGCCGGTCAGTCGGCCTGACGCCGCAGGAACGCCGGAATGTCGAGATAGTCCATTGCCGGTTCGGCCGCGACC
This sequence comes from uncultured Lysobacteraceae bacterium, assembly GCA_946482585.1. The sequence continues at coordinate 2,066 of CAMLSI010000080.1, read as the reverse complement.
GCCGTTTCGGCGACGCTGACCTGACGAGCGGCAGGACCGGCGACACGCACGGACGGCTGCGCGTAGTCGACGACTTCGTTGCCGGTACCCGTACGCAGCACGAGACGCGGGCGCGGCTCCTCGCGACGCGTCGTCACCGGCTGACGCACGGCGGCGCGATTGAGACCGGTCGCCACGACCGTGACGCGGACTTCGTCCTGCAGCTCGGTATCGAGCGCCGTACCGATCACGACGGTGGCATCCTCGCTCGCGAAACCGTGGATGACCTGACCGATCTCGTCGAACTCGCGCATGGTCAGGTTCGGACCTGCGGTCACGTTGACGAGAATGCCGCAGGCACCGGCGAGATTCACATCCTCGAGCAGCGGGTTGTTGATCGCCGCTTCCGCAGCCGCGACCGCCCGGTCGTCGCCCTTGGCCGAACCGGTGCCCATCATCGCCATGCCCATTTCCGACATGACAGTGCGCACGTCGGCGAAATCGACGTTGATCAGGCCCGGACGCGTGATCAGATCGGCGATGCCCTGCACCGCGCCGAGCAGCACGTCATTGGCCTGCTTGAATGCGCTGAGCAGGGTGACGTCGCGACCGAGCACGGTCAGCAGTTTTTCGTTGGGCACGGTGATCAGCGAATCGACGTGCTGGCTCAGATCTTCGATGCCCTTGAGCGCGACCTGCATGCGGCGACGGCCTTCGAACGGAAACGGCTTGGTCACGACCGCGACGGTCAGGATGCCGAGTTCCTTCGCGAGCTGCGCCACCACGGGCGCGGCGCCCGTGCCCGTGCCGCCGCCCATGCCGGCGGTGATGAACACCATGTCGGCGCCCTGCAGCATTTCGACGATGCGTTCGCGATCTTCGAGCGCCGCCTGGCGGCCGACTTCGGGATTGGCGCCGGCGCCGAGTCCCTTGGTCACGTTGCTGCCGAGCTGCAGGCTGAATTTCGCGCCCGAGTTCTTGATGGCTTGCGCATCGGTGTTGGCGCAGACGAAGTCCACGCCCTCGACGTGCTGCTGCACCATGTGAGCGACTGCGTTGCCGCCGCCGCCGCCGACGCCGATGACCTTGATGACCGCATTCGGCGCGATCTTTTCGACGAATTCGAACATGACTCCCATCCTCCGGTTTTATGAATTGCTGGTTGTGTGCCGCGCGCATCCGCATGACCCGCCGGCCGGACGGAGAACAGGCGCGTTCTCCGGTCGCACGGCGTTTCGCCGTGCACCGCGGCGTCCTGCCGCGGGTAGTGCTTCGCCGCTTGCGCGGCGCTGAATCCGAACGCTAGAAATTTCCCTTGAACCAATGCATGACCTTGTCCCAGAGCCCGCCGACGCGCGCGACGCCCGCGCCGGCCGGACGACGCACGGCTTCGCGGCCCGCGCCGTAGAGCAGCAGGCCCACGCCGCTCGCGTGGATCTGGTTGGAAACGACGTCCGACAGGCCGCTGACGTGCTGCGGCACGCCGAGCCGCACCGGCATGTGGAACAGCTCTTCGGCGAGTTCGACCACGCCTTCCATCTTGGCGCCGCCTCCGGTCAGCACGATCCCGGCGCGCGTGAGCTCTTCGAGACCCGAGCGACGCAGTTCCGCCTGCACCATCTCGAAGATTTCCTCGTAGCGCGGCTGCACCGCTTCGGCCAGCGTCTGGCGCGCGAGCCGGCGCGGCGGACGATCGCCGACGCTCGGCACCTGTATGGTTTCCTCCGCCGTGGCGAGCTGCGCGAGCGCGCACGCGTAGCGGATCTTGATTTCCTCGGCGTTCGCGGTCGGCGTGCGCACGAACTGGGCGATGTCGTTCGTGACCTGGTCGCCGCCGATCGGCAGCACCGCGGTGTGGCGGATCGCGCCCTGCGTGTAGATCGCCAGATCGGTCGTGCCGGCGCCGATGTCGACCAGACAGACACCGAGTTCGCGTTCGTCCTGGGTCAGCACCGCACGCGCCGAGGCCACTGCGGATGGCACCAGCTCGTCGACCGACAAGCCGCAGCGCTGGATGCACTTCATGATGTTCTGCGCGGCGCTGGCTGCACCGGTCACCAGATGCACGTTCGCTTCCAGGCGTACTC
>CAMLSI010000079.1 GCA_946482585.1 uncultured Lysobacteraceae bacterium | reverse complement strand
CTCTACGACAGCGTGCAGGTGCTGCATCCCGGATGGCCGCTGTTCGCGGGCCTGTCCGAACTCGCGCATCACAGCCAGGCGCTCGCCGGCGGCGAGGGTGGCCGCATCGTCGCGTTCGGCGCGCACGCCGGGAACATGCCTGGCGACGCCTTGCAGCCATTGGTGTCCGATCCGCCGAGTCCGCTGCTGCTCGTGCCGTGGACGTTCAGCGCGGCCGAGGAAATCGCCGAGGATCTCGGCGCGCGCATGGAAAGCGTGTTCATGGCCAAGGGCGAAGCGGGCCCGCATACGGCCGACTTCCTGATGCGCACGCTCGGCGTGCGACTGGAACATGCGCGCTATCTGACGCGCCACGATCTCTGCGCGCTGATCTGCAGTCAGCTCGAGCATGCGGGCTACTCCGCATTGTGGCAGATGCTGGAATTTGCATTGTTGTATCCGGAGCGCGATGGCGAAGCGCTGACGTCGCGCGGGCGACGCCTCGCGTTCCGCGACGGCGCCGTGCATTGCGCCCTGCCCGCCTACGCCGATTGGGCAGCCGCCTTTGCGGCCGGCCGCGATCGTGACGCGCGCGCGCTCGACTACGCCGGCTGGTTGTTCGAGCTGCGCACGTATGCAGCGCTGCTCGGCGCACACGGCGTGCCGGTGCGCTTCGACGCCGACGCGGGTACCACGTCGCTGCCGGCGCAGCGACTGGCCGATCCCGATCCGGCTTTGCCGGTGCCGCAGCTGTTCGCCCACGAGGCGCGCGGTCTCGGCGTCGTCGCTGTCAGCGTCGCGCAGGTCGCGCCGGATCGCCGCGTGCGCCTGCTCGCGCATGCCTGGCCGCTCGATCAGCGCGGTTTCGAGATCGGTATACCGGAGCTCGCGGCGCGCTACGGCGCGTCGCAGGAACTCGTGCGGCTCGGCGGCATCGAGCTCGACGCGAATGCGGCGGACCTCGCGATCGCCATGCCCGGGCCGGTCGTGCACTGAGCCGCGTCGCGGCGCGCTGCCCGCAGCGCGGACGGCAGACGGACAAAAGGCGCGGTTTTCCCGCGCCTTTTGCGTTCCCGAATGGATCGGCGCTTCCCTGCACCGCGGCGCACCGTGCGCATCCCGCACGCCGGGCCGGTTCCTTCTGTTCTTGCGTCCCTGCGGCACATCCCTGTGCAATGAAGCTCCGGGCGAAATCAGCGCGCGACGTTGAACGTCCAGCCGCGCGTCCAGTCGTCGTTCGCATCGCGGAATGCGCCGATGTAGCCGACCGGGGCGAACCAGACGCTGCTGGCGGATGCGCCGCCGTCGAGCAGCGGCGAACCGGCCTTCGGCAGGAAACCCTGCAGCAGCGGTTCGCCGACCTTGTTGCCGGACTGCGCGTTGTAGAACGCTTCCGTCGTCCACGGCGAGCCCGCGCCCTGGTTGAAGTTCGTCGTGCACTGCACGAGGTTGTGATCCATCGTCAGGTTGCCGCTCAGCGCTGCCGGCGTGCCCGCGGAGGTCCAGGTCGGGCCGTTGGTCAGATAGACGCAGCCGTTCTTGAAGCCCGTGATCAGCGAGTTCTTGATGCGGCCGCCGGTGCCTTCCTTGAAGTAGACGCCATAGCCGCCGTTGCCGTTGCCGATGAAGGTCAGGTTCGACACGGTCGGCATCGCGCGCGGCGTCGCGTCCTGGTTCGCGTTCTGGTTCGACGCTTCGATGCCGTTGTCTTCGCCGAGGCCCGCACCGTGCTGCAGCAGCACGTACTGGATATTGCCGTTGTAGCCTTCGTCCCAGTCGAGACCGTCGTCGCCGCCTTCGGTGACGACCGCATACTTCACGTTGACGGTGCCGCCGAAGAATTCGATGCCGTCGTCCTTGCCGCGATAGGCCTGCACGTGATCGACAACGGTACCGTCGCCGACCGACTGAAAGGTGAAGGAATTCACTTCGCGACCGGTCTGGAAGACGTAGCCGGCGTAGCGCGACTGCACGTACTGGAGCACGCCCGAATTGTCATGCGGCTTGTCGCCGCCGTAGCGCAGGGTCGGGTCGAATTCGCTGCGGCAGTCGAACGGCGCGGCGATGCACTTGTTGTTCGGCGCATTGCCGGAGACCACGATGCCGCCCCAGTCGCCGGGCTTGGGCTGGGTCGTGCCGACGCCGTCGGCCGGGCTCGTGAAGACGATCGGCGCGTACGGCGTGCCCTGCGCGAAGATCTGCGAGCCGGGCTCGACGTAGAGATAGTCCGCGGCCTGGCCCGAACCGGTGATCAGCGTGCCCGGCTCGACGGTGAGCTTCACCTTCGCGCTGTTGTCGCTGCCGACCTTGACGAGACCCTTGAGCACCCAGGTCGTTTCGTTCGTGAGTGTGAGGTTGGCGCCGATCGTGCCGGTGATCTGGCAGGTGCGGTCGGCGACCTGCGTCGTGCCGGTCGGGCAGCCGGCGAACTTGCGCTTGTGCACGCACTGATCGTTCACCGCCGCCACGCCCAGCGAACCGACGTAGTCAGCGCTCGCGATCAGCGTCTGGGTCGAGGTCGGCAGGCCTGTCGAAGCGTCCGGCTTCACCGTGATCTTGAGTTCGCCGCAGCTCATCAGCTCGACGTCGAGCTTGCCGTTGACGACCGGCGTCACCGCCGCCGGCCACGTGTCGCCGAAGCGGCCGCCGGTGGGCATGGCCATCGGGATGTCGGTCTTCTTGAACTCGAATTCCTTCACCTCGACGTTGGTCGTGACCCACGCCTGCTTGCCGGTCTCGTCATAGGCCGCGCCGTAGAGATACAGGATGCCGCCGCCGTCCTTGCGCGGAATGAAATCGACAACCCAGCCGCGGCCGCCGTGCGTCGCGTCGGAGTACAGGCCGTCGGTGGCATCGGTAAAGCGGATGGCCGCATCGGCGGCCGGTGCGGCGAGCAGTGCCGCGACGAGGGCGCCGGTCAGCGCACTCGGCTTGGAGATCGGGAATCGCATCGTTTCAACCCTCTGTTTGCACGGACGGAGCGCCGTACGGCGCGGTAGTCGCGGAAAAGTAGCGGGCGGCGATGACGGTCTTGGTGCGGACGGATGACGCTTCGAAGTCAGATGGCCGCATCGCCGCTCTATCGCCGCTCTGCGTCGGCGGCCTGGCGGGTTGTTTTTTCGGGGCAGCGATCACTGCGGCTTCCATTCGAGCGTGAGCATGAGCGCACGGCCCTTCTTGAACTCGCGCGTGGTTTCGGGGCCTTGCGTGTAGCGCACGGCCGGATCGAGCAGGTTGCGCAGGCGCAGCTTGAACGACCAGTCGTTGCCGAGGGCGCGGCGGTATTGGAAATCGAGCTGGCGGAACGCCTCCTCGTAGATGTCCGGCTGACCGGCGACGCCCACGGCCGCGATGCGGCGGCCCGAGACGTTGTAGAGCAAGGTCGCTTCGCTGCTGCCGTCGCCGGCCTGATGGCCGATCTGCAGATTGGCGACGTATGGCGACTGGCCTTGCATGGGCCGCTCGAGGTTGGTCTGGAAACTCGCGTCGAGCGGATCGAGCTGAATGGAAGACTTGATGCGCGCATAGTTGAAACCGACCGACCAGTTCGCCCAGTCACCGTGGACATGGCGGAAACCCGGCCAGTCGGCGACGAATTCGAGTCCCTTGGTGACGTCCAGTTCGATGCCGTAGTTGCGCGCGGACTGGGCGTTGTCGAGGCTCAGCAGCACGCCGCTGCCCGGCAGCCGCGTCTTCTCGATCGGATTCTCGAATTCCTTCAGGAACGCGCCGATCGAGACCGCTTCGACTGGCGAGAAGTAGTACTCCCAGCGCAGGTCGTAGTTGCGGATGCTCGCGGTCACGAGTTCCGGATTGCCGACGACCTGCACGTCGAGCAGCGGGTCGAGATACGGCGCCGGCGAGAGCTCGCGGAAGTCCGGGCGCGACAGGGTCCTGGAATAGCTCGCGCGTACCTGCGCATCGGCGCTGTAGGACCAGGTGAACGCCGCCGCGGGGAGGGTCGACGCCGCGTCCTCGCCAGCGACGACCGGCGGTGCGTCGGGGTTCGACAGCGAGAACGTCGTGACCGCCTGGTCGTTGTTCTCGCGGCGCGCGCCGAGCGCGATACGGTACTTCTGCGCGATGTTCGCATCGATGCCGAGGAAGAACGCGGTCAGGTCCTGGCGCGCATGGTAGTTGTCGGTAGGCAGGGTCGATTCGGCCAGCACGAAACCGTCTTCGCCGATGTGCGCCGGATTCAGCACCTGGTCGATCGGCAATCCCAGCACGGCCGGGTCGCGTGCGAGCGGCCCCGCGGCGCTGAACGAAAAACTGCGCAGGCTCGCCTCGCGGTCACGTTCCATGCGTTCGCCGCCGAACGCAAGGTCGAGCGTCGCCGTGTCGAAATCGAACGGCAGCCGGCCCTTCAGCGACAGGTCGCGCTGATAGTCGGCGAGCTCGGCCCAGGTCATCTGGTTGGAGTCGGAACGCTGCGAGAACGACAGGCCGCCGTCGAGTGCGCGGTCGTAGCGGTACTTGCGCGTGTCGGGTTCGTCGCGATTCGCGCGCGCCCAGGTGTATTGCCAGTCGAGCGAGAGATCGTGGGCTGCCGGAAACACGTGATTGCCGCCGAGCTGCTGCGCGAACAGCTGGTTCTCGGTCCAGCGCAGCTCGGTGAAGCGCGCCTCCTGTTCGTCCTGGACGCCCTCGGAAATCTTGGTGCGGTCCTCGGTCTGGCGCAGCAGGACGCTGGTGGCGTTGAAACGATGCTGCGGCGTGATCTCGTAACCGAGATTGAGAAATGCCGATAAATCCACATTGCGTCGCGTGTCGTCGATCGCGAGCGAATCGGCCGGCTCGAGTCCGGCCGACGAGGCCTGGAACGTGCGCCGGATTTCCTCGTTGCGGTCCCAGCCCTGGTTGTAGCGCGCGGCTGCGGTGAAGCCGAGCTTGGACCGTTCGCCGACGTTCCAGCGATTGCCGATCGCCGCGGAGAAGCCGAGGTCGGGACTCAGCGTCTCGCGCTTCACGCCGTAGCCGCTCGCGGCGACGTCTTCGCCGTAGCGCTCGAGTTCGGCGGGCGTCGCGCCATTGGGATTCAGCGGCGTCTGCGGACGCAGCACGGTGCCGCCGGCGGTGGCCGCCGCGAGTGAACCGGGCAGCTCGCGCGTGCCGTCGTCGTGGCCGGTCCAGTCGCGGCCGCCGCCGTCGTAGGTGTAGCCGTCGTCGAAGCTCGTGCCGTCCTGGTAACCGAGCGTGCCGTTGATGCGCACGAAGAACTTCGCCGGCACGTCGCGCGTGCGCAGCAGCACCGCGCCGCCGCCGAATTCGCCGGGCATGTCGGGCGTATAGCCTTTCTGCACCACCACGCCGTCGAGCAGGTCGGTCGGAAACAGGTCGAGCGGCACGACACGGCGGGTCGGGTCCGGGCTCGGTATCGGCGCACCGTTGAGCGCGACGCTCGAATAGCGCTCGCCGAGACCGCGCACGTAGACGAAGCGGCCGTCGACGAGGGTCAGACCGGTCACGCGCTTGAGCGTGGTCGCCGCATCGGAGTCGCCCGTACGCGCGATCTGCTCGGCGCCGAGCGTTTCGGCCACGACCGGCGCCGCGCGCTTTTCGTCGAGATACAGCGCTTCGCCGCCGCGCTGGTAGCTGCCGCGTACGTTGACGCCGCCGAGCTTCTGCGTGCCGTCGGCATCCGCCGCGGCGACGACGTCCGGCGCCGTGCCGATGGAGGGGGCGGCGCCGGCTGCGACGAGTGCGAGCCGGGTTTCGCCGGCGCCGCCGCCGCGCACCTGCACGCCGTCCTGGATCAGGAGATCGAAGCCGTCGGCTTGGGCGGTCAGGCCGAATTCGCCGGCCGGCACCGCCGCTGCGAAACGGCCGTCGGCGTCGCTGTTGAGGTCGTGCGTCACCCCCGAAACCGCGCCGGACATGCCCTGCACGGTCACGCGGACACCGGCGAGCGGCAGGCCGGTCGCCGCGGCGACGACCTGCCCGCGGATCGTTCCCTGGCTTTGGGCGGCGGGAGCGGCGGCGATCGGTGCCGCCGTCAGCGGTGGCGAGAGGGCGGCGGCGAGCAGGGCGGAAAGAAGGGTGCGGCGCAACGGCAGGCGTGAGTACGGCATGGCAGTCCAGGCGGCAATGGCCGGCCATGCGGCCTGCGCCGGCAGCCGCCCGAGGACTTGCCCGTGACTGCCGGATTCAGGCCCCCTGACGCGGCGCGGTCCAAGGGCGGTTCGAGCCGCGCAGCCTAGGCAGTGCGGATTGCGCTTGCGTGACCGGGGCGCGTCAGCGGGAAGTCAGTTCCCGGGCCGTCCGCAGCCCTCGTCAAGCCCCGGGCGCAAGGTTATACACAGCGCTGAACGGACCCGGCCGTAGGGCCGGCAGAAAACGCGACCCACGTCGCTGATCACGCATAAGCTACTGTTTTCGTTGAAACTACGAAAAGTATTCCGGGTGATTTTTGCGTGGCTAAAGCGCGGGCGCCCCGGCGCCGGTGCGGATTGCTCACAAACTTATCCACAAGCCCGTCAACACCGCTTAGTTCGGAATCGGCTCAAGCGGTTGCTGCCTGCTCTTGTCACGAACGCGAGATAGCAAGGGCAAGTCGTCGTCCATTAACGATTTATTGCAGCGCGTCAGGGCGCAAACCCGCATCCTGGCTTGGGCCGCAGACGCGGGCCGACTACAATCGACTCCTTTTCCCGTTCCGGCTCCCCCGTGAAAGACTTTCTCCGCGACCAGCTGCTGCAGGCGCTGGCGGCGCTGCAGCGCAGCGGCAGTGTTCCTGCCGACATTCCCACCGGTTTCGTGATCGAACGCACGCGCAGCAAGGAGCACGGCGATTTCGCCGCGAACGCCGCGCTGCTGATGTCCAAGCCCGCCGGCATGAAACCGCGCGACCTCGCGCAGGCGCTCGTCGCGGCGCTGCCGGCGTCGTCGCAGGTCGCGAAGGTCGACATCGCGGGGCCTGGCTTCATCAACTTCTTCCTGAGCCCGGCGGCCTATCGCGCCGAAGTGCGCAGCATCCTCGAGATCGGTCAGGCCTACGGCCGCAACAACAGCGGCGACGGCAGGAAGGTCCAGATCGAATTCGTGTCGGCCAATCCGACCGGGCCGCTGCACGTGGGCCACGGTCGCGGCGCGGCGGTCGGCGACTGTCTCGCGCGGCTGCTGCAGGCGACCGGCTGGGATGTCTCGCGCGAGTTCTACTACAACGACGCCGGCCAGCAGATCGCGAATCTCGCGCTGTCCACGCAGGCGCGCGCGCGCGGCGTCGAGCCGGACGACGCGGACTGGCCCGCGGACGGCTACCGCGGCGACTACATTGCCGAAGTCGCCCGTGCCTACATGGCCGGCGAAACCGTGCACGCCGACGGCCAGGACGTCACCGGCGCGAAAGACGCCGACGATCTCGATGCGATCCGTCGTTTCGCCGTCGCCGCGCTGCGGCGCGAGCAGGATCTCGACCTGCGCGCCTTCGGCGTCGCGTTCGACGTCTACTACCTCGAATCGTCGCTGTACACCGAGGGCAAGGTCGACGAGACCGTGCAGCAGCTCATCGCCGCCGGACACACCTACGAGCAGGACGGTGCGCTATGGCTGCGCACCACCGAATTCGGGGACGACAAGGACCGCGTCATGCGCAAGGCGCAGGGCGGCTACACCTACTTCCTGCCCGACATCGCCTACCACGTGACCAAGTGGCAGCGCGGTTACGGCCGCGTGATCAACGAGCAGGGCGCCGACCACCATTCCACGGTCATGCGCGTGCGCGCCGGCCTGCAGGCGCTGGACATCGGCATTCCGAAGGGCTGGCCCGAATACGTGCTGCACCAGATGGTCACCGTGATGCGCGGCGGCGAAGAAGTGAAGCTGTCCAAGCGTGCGGGCAGCTACGTCACCCTGCGCGACCTCATCGACGAGGTCGGCCGCGACGCGACGCGCTGGTTCCTCGCCGCACGCAAGCCCGATTCGCAGCTCACGTTCGACATCGACCTCGCTCGTTCGAGCGAGCGCGAGAATCCGGTCTACTACGTGCAGTACACCCATGCGCGCATCTGCCGCGTCGGCGAGCGTTTCGCCGAGCAGGGCTGGCGCTGGAACCGCGACAACGGCCTTGCGTCGTTGGAGCGTCTCGACACCGAATACGATCAGGACATGATGGTCGCGATCGCGCGTTTTCCGGAAGTCGTCGAGCTCGCGGCCAAGAATCTCGAACCGCATCTCGTCGCGACCTATCTGACCGAGCTCGCGGCCGCGTTCCACACGTGGTACGACAACAGCCACATCCTGGTCGAGGACGCGGATCTGCGCGACGCGCGCTTCGCCCTGGCCACTGCGGTCCGGACCGTCGTCGCGAACGGACTGGAGCTGCTCGGGGTCGGCGCACCCGAGAGCATGTGAGCGGCAGGAGCACGACACGATGGCAGGCAAGCGCAAACAAGCAACTCGCACCGGTACGGCGACCGCGGCCTGGCCGGCCTGGGTCTGGCTCGCCCTCGGCGTACTGCTGGGGCTCGGATTCGCGACGTTGATGCTGCTGCAGGGCTGGGCGCCGACCTTGCGCAAGTCGAACTCGCCGCAGCCGAATCCGCAGGCGACGGCGCCGAAGGCGAGCGAGCCGGCGGTCGCCGACGAGAGCAAGAAATCGGCACCGAAAAAGAACTACGAGTTCTATTCGGTGCTGCCGGAAATGGAAGTCGTGATTCCCGACACGGAGCTCAGCGCCAAGGCCCGCGCGGAACAGCAGCGCCAGCAGGCCGCCGCGCAGAATCCCGCCGCGGCCGGGACGCCGCCGCCGGAACCGGCCGTCGCCGCGACCGGCGCGCGCTATATCCTGCAGGCCGGCTCGTACCCCGATCCGAAGGCCGCCGAAGAACTCAAGGCCAAGCTCGCGCTGTCGGGCTTCGTCGCGCGCGTGCAGTCGGTCAACGTCAACGGCAAGACCTGGCACCGGGTGCGCGTGGGCCCGTACAGCAGCGCGAGCGATGTAGAAACCGCGAAGGCCGCACTGTCGGAAGCCGGCGTCAACGCGATCGCGCTGAAGGATGCCGGGGAATAGAGACGCGTCGCGCGGGTTGCGGTTCTCACCGCAACCCGCGCTCGGTTTTTACCACTTGTACCGGACCGTATAGGTGACCTTCGCTTCGCCGTCGGCCGGAATGTCGAGCGGGAAATCGATGGTTGCGGCGTCGCGCTTGACGAATTCGCGGTTCTTCGCAGTGACGGTCCAGCCGCTCCAGCGATAGAGGTATTCGCGCGCGATCACGCGGGCGGCGGTCTTCTTGCGGTTGCGCACGGTCACTTCGAAGCTTTCGTCGATGGTCTTCGCGGCCGTGTCGACGTTGAAGGAAACTTGCTTGCGCTCGCCGACGACATCGAAGGCGGTGCCGAGCTTGATGCGCAGCGTTTCGTTGCGCGGCGTGTGCTTGATCACGTCCTCGCCGATGAACTCGAGCGTGCCGTCGACCGACGCCTGGTTCACGCGGATGCGTCCGGCCGGCAGCGGCATGCCCAGCTTGTTGGTTTCCTTGTTTTCGAATTCGAGGAACGCGCCGACCGAACCCTGCTCCGTCGCGCCATAGCCCTGATCGGAGATCGGCGCTCCCCAATGGCTCCACGGCTGCGGCGAGGCGGTGAACACCAGCTGTTTGGTGCAGCCGGCCCTGGTCGCGGTCGGGAACAGTTCGAGCTGCTTGGTCGAGTTGTCGGGCAGATCGCTGCGCCGGCCGAGCGTATACAAGTGGTATTCGAACAGCGACGACTCCTGGAAGCCGGCGTCCATCTCGGCGCCGGCGGCGGCCAGCGTCTTCATCCGCATCGCCGGTGCCGGCACCGGTGCCGGTGCGCGATTCACTTCGCCGGCGACGAGCTTGAGCTGTGCCTGCGGGTAGCTCGCTCCCGACTGATTCACGATCGTCACCCAGGCCGACAGATCCATGTCGCAGCCGCCGTCGTTCTCGCGCAAGGTGATGTTGTAGTCCGACCACCAGGTCATGCCTTGGGTCTGGTAGCTCACGCGCGCGTCGTGCATGCCGCCCTGCTTCGCGTTGACGAGCCAGACCAGGGTCGGCCGCGTGATGAGTCCGCCCGGCAGGCTTGGAAACAGCACATTGCTGTAGGCGCCGATGCTGACGACTTCGCCCGAGTCGCGCTGCAGGATCAGCGTGCCGCCCGCGGCCGACAGCAGCGTGCCGCTGATGCGCTCGAGCGTGTCGCCGCGCTGCTGTTCCACCGTGATCGCCGCGCCGACATAGCGCTCGAGCAGCTTGTCGCGATTGACCAGGTCGAACTGGTAGTTCTGCTCCACGACGCGCGTGCCGGCGGGATCGGTCAGCGATTCGAACGCGACCGTGGTCGGATCGATGCGCTTGGCGACGTCGGTGAACTTGAGCACGCCGTTGCCGGCCTGCAGGGTCATCTTGCGGCCGTCGCGAACGAGCGCGTAGCCCGGCAGCGCAGGACCGTAGTTGGCGAGGCTTTCCGTGCTGACCTGGCCCGGTTGCGCCGAGCTGTAGACGGTCAACGAGTAGTCGGGCGTGTCGGCGGCGAGCGCGGCGGTAGTCATGGCGGCGGCGATTCCTGTGGCGAGCAAGGTGCGCATGTACGGACTCCATGTGGGGTGACGCGTCGAACGACGGAAACGGGAAGCTGGGGTTAGCGGCGGACCTGGCAGTAGAGACTCGCAAGCTGGTTCCCGCTCGCCTCGTCCGTTCGCTTTCTTCGGTTTCTCCTCGCTAGTTCTCTGCAGCCTCCGGCGGTTCATCCGACAGGCCGTCTTCGCCGAGCAGTCCGCGGCTGTGGTCCGTGCTCAGCGACTCGACGCTGCGCAGTTTGCGCTCGATCGCGCGCGTGCGCGTGCCGGCTTCGTCGATGCTGCGGCGAACCGTGTCGAGCTGCTTGCTGGTCTTGTCGAGCACCACGCCGAACTTGCCGAACTCGGTCTTGACCGCGCCCAGCAGCAGCCAGACTTCACTCGACCGCTTCTCGATCGCGAGCGTGCGAAAACCCATCTGCAGGCTGTTGAGCGTCGCGCTCAGCGTGGTCGGCCCCGTGACCACGACGCGCAGATCGCGCTGCAGGGCTTCGAACAGACCGGGGCGGCGTATCACTTCGGCGTAGAGGCCTTCGGTCGGCAGGAACATGATCGCGAACTCGGTCGTCGTCGGTACCGAAATATATTTATCGCGAATGTTGCGTGCCGCCTCGCGTACGCGCCGCTCCAGCGCGGTGGCGGCGGCCGTGGCGGCATCGGCGTCGGCGCGTTCCTGGGCGTCGAGCAGGCGCTCGTAGTCCTCGCGCGGAAACTTGGCGTCGATCGGCAGCCAGACCGGCGCATCGCTGCTCGCGCCGGGGAGCCGGATCGCGAACTCGACGCGTTCGGTCGAACCGGGCACGGTCGCGACGTTGGTGGCGTACTGTTCGGTCGTCAGCAGCTGTTCGAGCAGGGCGGCGAGTTGCACTTCGCCGAGCATGCCGCGCGTCTTGACGTTGCCGAGCACGCGCTTGAGGTCGCCGACGCCCTGGGCCAGCCCCTGCATCTCGCCGAGGCCGCGGTGCACCTGTTCCAGCCGTTCGGACACGAGCTTGAACGATTCGCCGAGCCGGGTTTCGAGCGTCGCATGCAGCTTCTCGTCGACGGTCACGCGCATCGCTTCGAGCTGCTTCGCGTTGTCGAGCTGCAGTTCCTTGAGCCTTGTCTCAAGCGTGCCGCGCACTTCGGCGAGACGCTGCTGGCTGTGTTCGCCCTGCTCCTGCAGGCCCTGCCGCAGCAGATCGCCGAAACGCGTCAGCGATTGCGCGCTCTCTTCGCGCGAACGCCGCGCATCGTCCTGCAGGGCCTGGCGCAGCGCTTCGAGGCGCTGGTCGTTGCGCTGGCCGCTCTGCTGGATGCGCTGGCCGAAATCCTCGATGCGCTGGTGCTGCTGCAGCGCGAGCTGCGCGAACTGGGTCTGCACCGCATCGCGCAGCTGGTCGAGCCGATGGGATTGCTCGAGCCGGTCGGCGCGCTGTTCCTCGCGCAGCGCGCGCTCCAGGCGCGAGCCGTCCTCGCGCAGATCCGTCAGTGCGTCGCGCAACGGCGCGAACACGTCCTCGCGACTGCGGCGCAGCAGGATCAACTGCAGCACGAGCAGCACGACGAGTATGACGACGGCGACGAGGACCAGCGATTCGAGCAGCGGCATGAGCGACCGGCAATACGGAGACGCTGCGGAGTGTAGCCGCTGGGCGACCATTCACCCGGGCTGCGGCGCGCTCGAAAAAGAAACGGCGGCCCTCGCGAGCCGCCGCCTCATCCCCATTGCACCGTATGTCGCTACACCCCAGACCGTTTGCCCGCGGCCGGAACCCCGTCGGCTGCGAACTGCCGAAAATCCGTCATCGCATACGACGACTGTGACCTTCGGCACTCCCTGGGACTGAACGTAGTCAAAACGTTAAGAGGCGTCAATGGGCACTGCAGCGAAGCGGGCTCGACATTCGCCGGGCCCGCGAACTCAGCCGGCCGGCTGGAGCATCGAGACGTCTGCGACCTGCAGGAACTGCTGGCGCAGCTCGCGCAGCAGGCGCAGACGGTTCATGCGCACCGCCGGGTCTTCGGCCATGACCATGACGTCGTTGAAGAACGCATCGACCGGGTCGCGCAGGCGGCCGAGTGTCTGCAGCACGGCGACATAGTCGCGGCGCTCGGCGAGCGGCGCGGTTGCGGCCTTCGCCGCGCTCAGCGCTGCGTGCAGGCCGGCTTCGGCGCCGATCGCGAGCAACCCCGTGTCGATAGTGCCGTCGGCGACGTCGCCGGCCTGGCGCAAAATGTTGGCGATGCGCTTGTTGGCCGCGGCGAGCGCCTCGGCTTCAGGCAGTGCAGCGAATGCCGCGACGGCGCGCACGCGCGCGTCGAAGTCGCCCAGGTCGGCCGGATTCATGGCGCGCACCGCGTCGAAGCGATCCGTACCGATGCCCGCGTCGACGTAATAGCCGCGCAGGCGATCGACGATGAACTCGAGGAGTTCGCTCGCGAGATCGGTGCGGCGCGCGCCGGCATCGAGCACGGGTGCCTTGCCGTCCTTGCCCTTGGGCAATCCGGCCGCGAGTGCGGGTTCGGGCAACTGGGCGAGCGCTTCGGCCAGCAGCGGCGGCAGTTCGAGCGCAATGCCGCTTTCGATCAGCGTACGCGCAAGACCGAGCGCGGCGCGGCGCAGCGCGAACGGATCCTTGTTGCCGCTGGGCTTGAGCCCGACGGCGAAGATGCCGCACAGCGTGTCGACGCGTTCGGCGATCGCGAGCACCTGACCGATGCGGCCGCTCGCAATGCCGTCGCCGGCGTAGCGCGGCTTGTAGAACTCGTCGAGCGCGAGCGCGACATCGGCCGGCTCGCCATTCGCGGCCGCGTAGTAGCGGCCCATGACGCCCTGCAGTTCGGGGAATTCGCCGACCATGCGTGTCATCAGATCGCACTTGGCCAGTGCCGCAGCACGCGTCGTGCGCGCAGCGTCGACGCCGACGCGGTTCGCGATCACGCGCGCGAGTTCGCCGACGCGGACCACCTTGTCGAACACCGAACCCAGCGCCTGTTGGTAGGTCACGCTCTTCAGTGTGTCGAGCTGGCCGATCAGCGGCGCCTTCAGATCTTCGTCGTAGAAGAACCGCGCATCGGCGAAGCGGGGACGAATCACGCGCTCGTAGCCCTTGCGGATCTCGCGCGGGTCGCGGCTGTCGATGTTGGCGACACCGATGAAGTGACGGGTCAGGCGACCGTCGCCGTCGACGACCGAGACGAACTTCTGATTCGTTTCCATCGTCATGACGAGCGCTTCCTGCGGCACGCGCAGGAAATCTTCGTCGAAGGCGCACGCGATCGCGACCGGCCATTCCGTGAGATTCGCGATTTCGTCGAGCAGCGATTCGCCGAGCTGGGTGCGCCCGCCGGTCTCGGCGGCGGCGCGGGCGATCTCGGCGCGAATGCGTTCGCGCCGTTCGTTCGGATCCGCCAGCACGTGCGCGCCGCGCAGGGCCGACAGCCAGCTGTCCGCGTCGGCGATCGTCACGGCCTGGTTGTGGTGGAAGCGATGGCCGCGCGAGTCGCGACCGCTGCGCAGGCCGAGCACCTGCGCCTCGATGACGCGGTCACCGTGCAGCAGCACGAGCCAATGCGCCGGACGCACGAAGGCATAGTCGTGGTCGCTCCAGCGCATGGGTTTCGGGATCGGCAGCGCCTTCAGCGCGTCGGCGACGACCTCCGGCAGCAGCGCGGCGAGCGGCTGGCCGGCCTGTTCGCTGCGGAACACGTACCAGGCGCCCTTGTCGGTCTCGAGCTTCTGCAATCGTTCGACCGTCGTGCCGCAGGACGCGGCGAAACCGGTCAGCGCCTTGCTCGGCTGGCCGTCCGCGCCGAGCGCGGCGCTCATGGCAGGGCCGCGGCGTTCGATGGTCTGATCGGGCTGGGCATCGGCGACGGCCGGCAGGAGCAGGGCGAGGCGGCGCGGTGTGCAATAGACGCGGGCCGCATCGGCCGCGAGTGCGAAGCCGCGCTTGTTCAAGCCTTCGACGACGCCGGCGGCGAACGCCTGCGCAAGCTCGTCGACAGTGCGCGTCGGCAATTCTTCGGTGCCGATTTCGATCAGCAGCGGCAGCTCAGCCATGCGCCTTCTCCTG
>CAMLSI010000078.1 GCA_946482585.1 uncultured Lysobacteraceae bacterium | reverse complement strand
CGGTCCCGGTTGCGAGCTCGGCGACATCAGCCAGCCGAACCGCTACGACCCGCTCGTGCCGGCGGCCTGGCCGCAGAATCAGTTCTCGCAGACCTTCGCGAGCGTGCCCGGCGTCTGCAGCGGCTGTCACGTCAAGTTCAGCGCGGGCCGCTTCCCGCACCTGTCGAACCAGTTGCCGGGCTATTGCGGCACGATCCTGCCGGGCGGATACAACACGACGATGCCGCCCGGTGCGCCGGGCACGCAGGTCGCCGCCGCACAGGCGTTCCGCAATGCCTACTGCTTCGCAGGGCCGAACAACACGACGGCCGATGCGGGCGACCCGCACATCACCACGACGAACGGGATCAGCTACGACTTCCAGGCCGCCGGCGAATTCGTCGTGCTGACGAACGACGATACCGGCTTCGAGGTGCAGAGCCGCCAGTCGCCGGTGCAGACGACGTTCATCCCGCCGCCGAATCCGTATACGGGTCTGCAGAGCTGCGTGAGCCTGAACACCGCCGTCGCCGCGCGCGTCAATCAGCATCGCGTGACCTACCAGCCCATCCGCACTGCCGACAGGGAAGAAATGCAGATGCGTATCGACGGGCGCGTGACCGCGCTGACGGCGACGCCGATCGCACTCGGCGGCGGCGCCTACGTCGCGCTCGCGGCGGCCGGGGGCGGCATGCATGTCCACTTCGACGACGGCAGCGATCTCGTCGCGACGCCGCGCTACTGGTCGTCGCAGGGTTACTGGTACGTCGACATCGATATCACGAACACGCCGTCGCGCGAAGGCATCGCGGGACACGTGCTCGCCGGCGACTGGCTGCCGCGCGCACCGGACGGCTCGTCGTTCGGTCCGATGCCGGGCCCGCTCGGGACGCGTCACGTCGTGCTCAATCAGACGTTCGCCGATGCGTGGCGCGTCACGTCCTCGACGAGCCTGTTCGACTACGCGACGGGCACGTCGACGGCCGACTTCACCGACCGCAACTGGCCGACACCGCCCGGAAAGCCGTGCCGCTCGTCGCTGCCGCCCGTGCGTCCGCCGCTGACGAGGATGCAGCCTGACCTCGCCCAGGAAGTCTGCCGCGTCGTCCAGGACGACACGAAGCGCGCGCATTGCGTGTTCGACGTCACCGTGACCGGCGACCGTGAATTCGTCCGCGGCTACTTGCCGCCCGGCGGAACCGCGGCGGAACCGTCGCAGCCCGGTGCCCGCAAGGACCTGTGATCGACGACGCAAGCAGGCGCCGGCCGGCCATCGCCGGCCGGCGCTTTCCGAATCCGATCCAGCGCAGCGGCGGTTTGCGGGCCGCGCAACGCCGCGTCGACGAGCGCGCTATCGCTGGTCGAGCTCATGATGGATCAGCACGACGCACTGCGACGCGAACAGCATTTTCGAACCGAGCGAGATCTTCTTCGCCCCCTGGCGTTCGAGGCTGTGGAACGTCTTTTTCGGCATGGGAATGTGATCGGTCAGCAGGAAGCAGGGATCGGCGTCGAACGCCTGCTCGCGAATCGATGTGCCCTTCCTGTCCATGACATACAGCTGAAGACTTTCGGACAGCTCCTGCACCAGCCGCTCGAAACTGACGGTGCGCACCGTGACGCCCGTCTCCACCGGCCGCGTCTCTTCCTTGCCCATGCCTCTGGAGACATCCAGCGCCTTGGCGACCTTGCCGAGCAGCGCCTGCTCGTGAAACCCGCCGATGTCGTGCATCGCGCCGGCCTCGAAGCGGATCGTCCGGGAGAAGTCCTGGGTGCTTTCCAGCACGAGGTACACGATCACGTCCGGCCGGTGCGACTGCGCCACGAAGATCGCATTCATCAGCGTATGCGCCAGAATTTCGGTATGTGCTTCCTGGCCGACCGCAGCCAGCAGCTTTGCGCTGTCCGTCGGTGCCGCGCGCGCTCTCAGTACGAAGGTTCGCATGTGGGTAGTGACCGTTGGTGTGTTCCGGTGCGGATCGGGAGCCTCCGACTCCCGGGGGCGGCCGGATCAGGAAATGACCGCGGATCAAGACACGTCCGGACACCTCCGTCAACACCGAGGCGGATCCGCTCCGCTCGGTACCGTATCGGCATCGTGCGGCCGCGTCCGGCGATGCGCGATACCATGACGCGCCTTCGCAGCTCGCGATGAGGGACCCATGAAGACGTCGATCATCGCGATGCAGCCGGTCGGCAACGTGCCTGCCAGTATCGAGTTCTATGCCAAGCTCGGCTTTCGCGTCGAAGATCGGAACGACGAGTGGCGCTGGGCGATGCTGAGTTTCGGCGACAGCCGCCTGATGCTCGACGAATCGATCAATCCGCGCGCGGGCATTCCGCGCATCGCGGTGTTGTACCTGTACCCGGACGACATCGTTGCGTATCACCGGGACGTGCGTGCACGCGGGCTCGCGATTCCGGATCTCGAGGTCACGTTCTACGGCATGACCGAATTCCGCATCGACGATCCGGACGGGAACCGGTTGTGGATCGGGCAGAAACGGTAGGGAGGCGCCGCTCACCGGAAAACATTCCCGATGCCGCCGGGCCTGCCGTTTTTTTTCTTCGGCCGACCCGAAGCGCTGAGCCGTCCTCCACCCGATACCCGGACCAGCGCTCCCGCCGTTGACGCCCCGAGCGGTCGTGGCCTCCCTTGCTGCGATTCGCCGTGGACGACAAGCATCGTCGTCTGTCGGGATGCATCGATGAAACGGATCACCGCCACGAACGTGCGCTGGAGCCTTTGCCTGGCGCTGTCGGGCGCGCTGCCGACGCTGGCCGCGGCGGCGACATACCGCCTGGGCCCGGTCGATGACGCGGTCTTGCTCAACCCTGCGCCGGCGACATCGGCGCAGTTCGGCATCGCGATGGCGGCGGGGGATTTCAACGACGACAACATCAGCGATCTGGCCGTCGTCGCGTACGCGGCCAGCGAGGTGCACGTGTTCTTCGGACAGGCGTGGGACGTGGGCGGCGTGCTCCCGAGCAGCCGGTTCATCGCGACGTCGTTTTCCCTACCTTTCCAATTTTTCAGTCCGGCGCTCGCCGCCGGCGATTTCGACGATGACGGCGACGATGAACTGGCGATCGGCAACGAGGCCTTCAGCGACACCGCATCGGGCGCGGGTTGCGTGCTGGTGCTGCGCTACACCGGCAGCGGCTGGGCGATACAGGAAACGATCGAGCAGGGCCTGAACGGCTACGCGGGCGTTGCCGAGAGCGGCGACGGGCTGGGCTCGTCGCTGGCTGTCGGCGATTTCGACGAAGACGGCTACGCGGACCTCGCGATCGGCGCGAAGGGCGAGGATGTGGGCACGGTCAACGAAGCCGGCGCGGTACTGATCGCGTACGGTTCGTCGTCCGGTATCACCGGCGCGCGCGACCAGCTCATCACGCGCAACAATGACGGACTCACGGTAGCCCCGACGCTCGTCGAGCGCTACGGCGCGGCGCTCGCGAGCGGCGATTTCAACGAGGACGGCTACGATGACCTCGCCATCGGCGCGCCCCGCGCGCGCTGTCCGAACGGTACGGATTCCTCCGGTGCGGTGGTCATGATGCTGGGCAGCGCGAGCGGCATCGTGAACACCGGCACGCGCCAGTTCCGGCCGGGCGTGCTCGGCGTGCAAGGGGCATGCACGGACAACATCGTGTTCGGGCGCGCGCTGGCGGCCGGCGGATTCGATTCGGGCTCGTCGTCGGACCTCGCGATCTCGACCGGCGACGACGCGGTGCACGTGCTGTACGGATCCGCCGGGACAGGGCTGCAGACCGATGACGACCAGCGCATCACGCCGGCGTCGCTGCCGGGGAACGTCGTCGGTGATTCGCGGTTCGGCATCTCGCTCGCGACCGGACGCTTCAACGACGATCCGTTCAACATTTTCCCGGGACGATCCAGCCTCGCGATCGGTGCGAGTTTCGATACGGTGAACGGCGCGATCAAGGCGGGCTCGGTCAACGTGATTCCGGGGTCCTCGTCGGGACTCGTGCCGTCCCAGGCGCAGCGATTCACGCGCACTGCAGGCCTTGCGATCGGACCGCCGGTCACTGTCGACATCCTCGGCGCCGCGGTAGCCGGCGGCGATTTCAACGACGACGGCCGGCGCGATCTCGCGATCGGCGTGCCGTACTACGACAGGGAGGGTTTTGCCGATCGGGGCGCGGTCGAGGTGCTCTACGGCAGCGAATTCATCTTCCGCAACGGATTCCAATGATTGCGCGACGCGATCTGCGGGCGGGAGATGAGCGTGGGCGAGGGCACAAGGGACCTGCCGCCGACAGGCGCCGTGCTTGCCGCGTCTTCCGGTCTACGTGCCCGGGTCGGGAACGAATTTCAGGACGTTTCCATTGATGCAATAGCGCTGATGGGTCGGCGGCGGTCCATCGTCGAACACATGGCCGAGGTGGATTCCGGAACTCGCGCTGCGAACTTCCACGCGCTTCATGCCGGCAGAGACATCCTCGTGCAGCGTGACGGCGCCTTCCAGCGGCTTGAAGAAACTCGGCCAGCCGGTACCGCTGTCGAACTTGCTGTCGCTGCGAAACAGCGGCATGCCCGACACCGGGTCGACGAACGTGCCGCGGCGTTTCTCGTCGAGGTTGGAGCCGGTGAACGGCCGCTCCGTCCCTTGCTCGAACGCGATTTTCTGCTGCGCCGGCGTGAGCAGACCGAAGCCCAGCCATTTCCAGAAGCGTTCCTGCTCGCCGCCGTAGCCGGTATAGCGCGACACCTCTTTGCCGCGCTCGAACAACACGATGGTCGGCGTCGCGAACAGGGTTTTCTCCAGCGTCCATCCCTGCGGCGGATCCGGACTCCGGCTGCGCGCGACGGCGACGGGCGACTGCCAGTGGTCGAGCACGTCGCGCTTGAACTGTTCGCAGTAGGGACACTCGTCGGATTCGAACACGATCAACTGACGCTCGGCGTCGAGATGCTTCGCATCGAGTGCCGGGATCGGCTCGGCCGTAGCGGCGGTCACGGGCGACGAACCGATCGCCGCTTCGCGCGGATACGCGACGCCGGTTCCGCCGAGCCCGCAGTAGCCGTTCGGATTCTTCTGCAGATAGTCCTGGTGATAGGTCTCGGCCGTACCGTAGGTTTCCAGCGGCGCGATGTCGGTCGAGATCGAGCCCCGTCCGGCCGCCGTCAGCGCCTTCTGATAGGCCGCACGGGTTGAAAGCGCGACGGCTCGCTGTGCGTCGGAGTGTGTGTAGATCGCGCTGCGGTAGTTGCTGCCGACATCGTTGCCCTGCCGATCGCCCTGCGTCGGATCGTGGCTTTCCCAGAAACGGATCAACACGTCTTCGAGCGAGACCTTCGCGGTGTCGAACGACACCTTGACCACTTCGGCGTGATTTCTGCCGCTGGCCTTGCCGCGCCGCAGGGCCTGCTCGTGTTCCAGCACTGCCTCATAGCTCGTCGCGACGCTGCCGTTGGCATAGCCGCTCTCGACGTCGACGACGCCCGGCAGGGCGGACATGCGTTTTTCGGCGCCCCAGAAACACCCCATGCCGAGCACGACGGTGTCGACCGGTCCCGTCGCGGAGGGCGGCTTCGCGGCCAGCGGTGTCGACGATTCCGCCGCGCACGCGGCGAGCGCGAGGCCGGCGAAAAGGCCGAGGGCGGCGCGTCTGAGAGGACGAAGCAGGGACATGGCGCGACTCCGGAGGCGATGGAGGACAGTCGACGAACGGACGCGGTCAGACATCGCGTGGAAACGGCCGCTTATCAAGACCGGCACGCTGTCCGTCGCGGTACCGTTCAGCGACTCGCTGTTCAAGACCGCGCCGGAGGCCCGGTTCTTTCACCGGCGAACGAACTCCGAGCCAGTCGACGGGGCATCCGTCGGCGGCCTTGAAACTGGGCCGGCTAGGCGCCGATGAGCGATGCGAAATACATAATGATCAAATGTATTTTTTACACTGACGCCCGTCGATCACTGGCGCGCCAATCGCGGCCAGGCCCAGGCCAGCGCCAGCCATGCGGGCAGCAATGCCACTGCGTGCCAGAGCACGGTGACGTGTGGGCTCTTTTCCAGATCGAACAGCGGCACGCCCTGCAGCGCGGCATAGGCCGCGGTGATCAGCACCAGCTCGAACGGCCGGGCGTGGCGGCAGAGTGCGCCGAGGCACAGGCCCCAACTGACGATGGACGCGCTGACCGTGATCGCCGCCAGCGCCGCGAGCGGGGCGGTCGCGAGCAGGCGCAGCACACCGGGCAAGGTCAGCGCCAGGAGCAGCGCAAAGCCGACCACGAAGCGCGCCGCCAGCAGGCGACGCAGGATGCCGGGCGCGGCGAACACGAGTCCGCCGGTGCCGTGTTCCTTCTCCTGGAGGATGCTGCGCGCGAGGATATCCAGCGGCAGTACCCAGGCCAGCAGCATGCCGACCTGCATCGCCATCCCTGTGGCCAGTGCCTGCAGGCCGAATGCGACCAGCGCCGCCAGCCACCACCAGAATCGGCGGCGGCGCAACGCGGTCTTCAGCTCCGCGACCGCGAGAATGCCGATCCGGCCGCGGGCGAAACCATCGAGCGACCGGTCCAGCCAGCGCAGACGCGAACCGGCCAAGGAGCGGGTTCTGCCGGCCCCGGCACCGCGCGCCGCGGCCCAGTCCAGCCAGGGCGCGGCCGCGAGCACGCCGGCCAGCGCGAACAGCAGCCACAGCGCACGGCCCACCACATCCAGGGCCCGCACCGGCCACGATTTCCACTCGAACCGTACCGGCTCCTGCTTGGTGCCCACGTGCCCGACGGTATAGCCGAACTCCTGCTCCTTGCCGGTCTGCTGCTCGCGTACCCGATGGAAGTCGCGCCCGACCATGACCATGCCGTTGGGGTCGCTGACCCAGCCGTGGCGAATCAGTTGGCTGTCGGGGTTTTCGAGCTGCGCCACGGATACCGACGTGATGGCGATCCACAGGAAAAAGAACAGCACGTTGCCTGCGGTACGCCGCAGCCACGGCAACAGATCGAACCAGATCGCGAACATCGACGTGATCGCGAGGCCCGGCAGATTCAGCAGCACTACTGGCTTGACCAGCTCGATCACGTCGATGGAACGGTCTTCCGCGCGGACCCACTGCGCGACCAGGGCCACGCAAAGCCCGGCCGCGACGACGACGCCGAAGATCACCAGGTGACTGGCCCATTTCGCGAGCAGGTACCCGCCGCGCGTCATCGGCGTGGCCACCAGGAGTTGCCAGACGCGGGTATCGATGTCGCGCACCAGCGTGCCGCGCACCAGATAGAACCCGCCCAGGCTGAACAAACTGCTGAACATCATCGCGACGACCAGACCGACCCAGGCGCTGGAGTAGTAGCCGCGTTCGCCGCCGTGCAGCGCCACGATCAGGTAGTGCGCATCGACCGGGGGGAAGCACCGGCTGAGGGCCAGGATCATCCCGACCAGGATCACCCAGAAGCGCGCACTGCGCGTGCGTTCGCGCAGGTCGGCCAGCAAGATGGCGAGGAAGCGCTGCAGTGCGGCCATCTCAATGGCGCCCCGCGTCGGTGCCGAGCAGCCAGGTATAGGCATCTTCCAGCGCCGGCGTGACGGCTTGTGCCTCGGCGTGCGGCGACCCGGCGCTGACCACGCGCACGCGGATGCCGTCGGGCCGGCGCAGGGATGCGCACACGATGAATTTTTCGCGGGCTTCCGCCAGTTGTTCCGGCGCCATCGTCCATTCCCAGACGTGGCCGTCGGCCCGGGCCAGCAGTTGTTCGGGCGTGCCGTGGAAGCGCAGGCGTCCGCCCGACATCACCGCCAGCGCGGTCGCGCTGGCTTCCACGTCCGATACGATGTGGGTGGAAAGAATCACCAGGCGCTGGCCGGCCAGGTCGGTCAGCAGATGCCGGAAGCGCATGCGCTCTTCCGGATCCAGGCCGACGGTCGGCTCGTCGACGATGAGCAGGGCAGGATCGTTCAGCAGCGCCTGTGCGATGCCGACACGCTGGCGCATGCCGCCGGAAAACTCGCCCAGGCGGCGATCCGCTGCGTCGTTGAGGCCGACCAGATTCAGGCAACTGTCGACACGCTCGCGCGCCAGCGCTCCGGACAGTCCCTTGACCGCCGCCAGGAACGCGAGGAATTCGCGCGCGCTGAGCGCCGCATAGACGCCGAAGTCCTGCGGCAGATAGCCCAGCGCCGTACGCAGCGGGTTCGGGTCGGCGGCGATGTCGACGCCATTCCAGGTGACCTTGCCCGACGTCGGACGGGTCAGCGTGGCCAGGATCCGCATCAGCGTCGACTTGCCGGCGCCGTTGGGACCTAGCAGGCCGAGGATGCCGGGCCCCAGCTTCAGATTGAGCTCTGACACCGCGACATGCCCGCCCGGATAGCGATAACCCACTGAATCTACTGAAAGTTCGCAATTCGCCATGGCAACGCTCCCTTGAAGAAGGGCGCTCCGCGGTCTGCTGAAATCGTCCCTTGTGCTGGTAGTGTAGTTACCTATAACACCAGTTCACATAGGTCATATGGCATATCCCGTCGCGGCGCGTCACGCCGTGGACAGCGCGGCCGCTGCGCCGGCCGGCGGGCGCGAGGCGATACCGCGGGACGCTGATAGGTCCGCCGCCACGGCTGCGCTAGGCGGTCAGTACCTCGGTCCGGCGGAACGCTGCCCATGAAGATGCTCCCTGTCGCGATGCGACCGTTGCTGACCGTGGCGCTGATCGCCGCGGCGCCGATCCTGCTCGGCCAGACCGACAGCGGTCAGGTGGACGTAAAAGTCACCGACGGCATCGGCGATCCGCTGACCGGCGCGACGGTGGCGGTGGGCAAGAACGGCAATTATTCCCTGCCTGAACTCGTGGACTTGAGCGGCATTGCCACCTTTGAACTGCCGCCGGGGAACTACGACGCGCAGATCGTCCTGTCGGGCTACGCACCGAAAGTCCGCCCGTTCGAGATCGCGACGGGTCAGACGGTCAAGCTCCACGTCGCGTTCGCCGGTGCCGAAAAAGAGAACTAGCGCGGACGTCCGGCAGGGACGGTTCCCGTCGCCGCAGCGCCGGGTCATCGCGAATTCGTTGGGTGGCGCCAACCGCGGCAGCACCAACCGCGCTCGTTGGGTGAACTCGATGGGTGGCACCAACCGCGCTCGCAGCGGCGCTGCACGGCCGTGAATTCGTTGGGTGGCACCAATCGCACCGCCGGGTCATCGCGAATTCGCTGGGTGGCACCAATCGCGCAACCGCACCTTGGGTGGCACCAATCGCGACCGCACCAACCGCGCCGCACGGCCATTGCGAAGGGTTCCGGCATGACGGTGCAGACGCCCGAGCTGCCGGCCCAGGCCATCCTGCGCGACAAGGACACGGGGGGCCGACGCGGCAGGGATGTCGCTCGAGGATCACTGCGCGCGTTCGTCGGCAGGTGTCCGCCGCAAGGCGTTTGCGGCTAGTTCCCGCGCTGCCGCAGGCAGCGTTCTTCGCCGACTTTCCAGGCGCCCTGCAATTGCAGCATCAAGGTCTGGCAGGTCTGCTTCGCATCGCCGAGGCTCGATTCGCTGGTGAGCACGGCAGCGGCTCCGATCGCCTTGGCCGCGGTGATCGAAGGAGGCTGAGCGTGGCCCTTGGCGTACATTTCCATGGTGCGTTTGGCCATGTTGCCCATGCCGGCCATCTCAGCCGCCTGTGCGGCCGAATTCGCCTGGCGCTCCGGCGTGAACCAGGGGGCAACCTCGTCGAAGCTCGTTGCCTTGCCCGCCGCTTTCCAGTACTCGAGAAACGCCGCTTTCGCACCGGGAATGCCACCGGCTTTCTCGTCACCGCCCGCGAGCACGCGGTCGCGCAGCGTCGGCGCGGCGACCGCAGCGGCGAGGCGATAGTCACCGGTGATTTCGGCGATGGATTCCTGGTCGCCGATCGTGGTGCTGCCGACACCGAGAACCAGCCGGGCTTCGATGCGCCTGCCGTCGTTGACGGTGAGTTCGACCTTGCCGCGGTCGCCCATCGTCGAATCTTCGCTGAGCCGGTTGCCACCGAGCTGGCCATCGCCCGCACAGATTCTCGATGTCATCGGCTTGTTGTTGCCGTCGAGCTGCATCGCGACATATTTCGCACGCTGCTTCTTGCACCAGCCGAGCAATGCGCCGCCACGATCGTCCGCGCCGTCGAGCGTTGCCGTATCGGGCGACTGGTCGGCCACGACCAGCCAGAGCGTCTGCCGTCCGTCGAAGGTCTCCGGAAAGGCGTAGGAGTACTTTGCCGCGAACTCCACATTTTTCTTCTCGGGCGGCTGGGAAGGATCCTTGCCCCAGAGAACCTGCTGCAGCTGGCCGCTGCCGGAGGCCGTGCCGACGGCCGTGGCGGGCGGTGCCGGGGGCATCGTTTCCGCGACCGCGACGTCTTCGCCGCAGGCAGTGAGCAGCGGCGATACGGCGATTGCGAAAGCGAAGACGGCGACCCGACGATTCTGGCGCATTGTGGCGAGTTCCTTGAATTGGCCCTAGAAGAACGCACGCGGACACCCAAGCGAACAGCACGGCCGGGGAATTCCGCCGTGGTGGCAGAGATTGTCCGACGGTTGCGTCCGATATCCCGCCAGCGCCTACAGGGACACCAGGGACTTCAGCACCCTCTTCTCCCGCATCACTCGATCGGAATGGCCGCGTCGTTGAGAAGGGCGCCATCGCCGCCCAGTGCCGATTGTCCGTCGCCGAAACCGACGCTGCCGGTCGCGTTCATGCCGACCGTGCAACCGCGGCCGACGCTCGCCACGCGGTGTCGTGCGCGCAGACGAAGCCGGCGTAGCGTGCGCCGGAACCGAGCGACGGTGAGGCGCAGTCGCCGCCGGCGGCAGCGGCGCCGACGCGCTCGATTCAGCTGACTACCAGTACCGGCAGACCGCAGCGCGCAAGGACGTTCTGCGTCTGGCTGCCGAACAGCAGCGCTTCCAGCGTGCCGCGGCGATGCGACGCCATGACGATCAGATCGCAGCCGAGCCGCTGCGCACAGTCGACGATGATCCGATAGGGCCGGTCGCCGTGCTCGCAGACCACGGCGCACTCCACGCCGGCGGCCTGCGCGACCCGCCGCGCGTAGTCGAGCATGCCCTGGGATGCCGCCTCGCTGCGCGCTGGCGCGCCTTCAACGCGCGAACGCGCCGGGGCTTTGACGTGCAGCACGGTGATCTTTGCGTTCAGTTGCTTTGCCAAGTGCGCGCCGCTGCGCGCAGCGGACTCTGATGACGGCGTGTCGTCCATCGGAAGCAACAGGTGCTTGTACATGCGCGTCTCGCCTCTGCGGCCGTCGGTTGTCCAGTAGTACGCACCGCGCGTCGTTCGCGTATTGATTTCGCGCAAGTCCCGGCATGCCCGTTCCGGCACTGCCGACGATAACGCCGAGCCTCGGGGCGCCTCCTCCGGCGCGGCTGCATCACGCCGGCGCTTGCCGGTGCGTGATCGACCGGCGCGGCGAAGCGGCGGAATCGCCGGGCCACGTCGCGAAGCCGCGATTTTCTTCGTGTTATGGCGCTGGGTCGATGTCGTTTCAGTGCGCCGTGGCCGTGTCGGCGGACGCCTTGCCGCGCGTCTTCCGGCGGCGCACGGCGGGTTCGGGGGCGGCGAGCCGGTGCACGAACGAGGCGAGCGCCAGGTCGGATTTGCCGGACCGAAGGTCGGCGGCGGTCAGTGCGCAGGTCGCCTCGGGCGGACGGCCGGCGAGGTGTTGCATGTCCTGAAACGTGCGCTCGGCGCCGCGGCTGCCGCACGTGCAGAAGAAGGCGATACGCTGCAGCGTAGCGCGGTGCCCTTGCAGAAAGCTGCGCATCGGGCTGGCCACGTGACCCGCCCATACGGGCGTACCCAGCACGACCAGATCGTACTCGGCCGGATTCTGCGTCGGCGGTGACAGGCGCGGCAGGGTCCCGCGCACCGCTTCACGGATGGAGCGCAGATAGCCGAGCAGACCACGACGCCGGCGTGGCTCCTCGATCGCCATCACATGGGCGTCGAGCGAGATGGCGAGTTGCTCTGCGACGCGACGCGTCGTGCCGGTGCGACTGTAGAAGACGATCAGTGTGTGTGCCATGGGCGGATGTCCGACGAATGCAGTGCGAGGTGTGCCGGGCCGCTGCTATCGCATCATGCCCAGCGCGGCGCTGATCAACAGGATCGCCAGCCCCACCAGCAAGGTCAGGATGAGCAATCGCCGCCTGTGATTCCTGGTGTCGTTCATCCGCGTCTCCTGCAACTTTTTCCGATTGGAGCATCCCGGCCGGACCGCGCAGGCACCCCGCCGGCGCGGCGCCGGATGGTTCAGAGGAAGAGTCGGGTCGGCAGGCGCTCGCGCAGTTCGGCGACCGGCAGGGCCGTGTAGTCGTGCCGTACTTCCTCGACCACGCGATCACGCAGCGGCTTGTTCATGCAGCAATGGAGTGCGCCGAGGAAACGCGGCGGCGCGACGATCACCAGATTGTCGTAGCGATGTTCCTGCCGGCCGCGTTCCAGCGCGGCATTCAGCGTGTGCGCGAAACGATCCGCGATCTTTTCATCCAATGCCGTGTGCGGCTCGATCGCGTGGCGCGTGCCCCCTCTGTTTGCGTTGACGCTGGGCGATCTGTCGTCGGTGATTTCCTTGCCGGCCAGGCGCGCATCGGGATTCGCGTAGCAAGCCAGTTCAGCCAGTTTCTTCTCGGACTCGTCCAGCTCGAAGACACGAGCGCGTCCGCTGTCAGCCACCAGGATCCACGTATTCGTCATGTGAGCCTCCCGCGCCGTCTGGGCGCCTGCGTCGAGAATCGTCGGACTTGCGGTTTTGTCGAACAACGTAGCGAAAGCGCATGTCCGGGTATTGATTTCGATCAACCTCCGCGACGCGGACGTCCGCTTGCACGACGGACGGCTTGCCGTCAGTTCGGCGGCGCGGCCACTCGTCGCTGCTGCGCGGCGTCGCACCGGCCCGTGCGGCGAAGCCGTCGCGGACACGCCGCCGCATAGGCCGGATGGAGTGCGGCGGACCGCAAAATCGCATCGAAGCCACGTCCCGTTTCAATGGCCGATACCCGTCGGATCCGTATCGATCTGGCCGGTAGAGGGCCCGTTGCGCGGCAGCGTGACCAGGAAGGCGGTGCCGCGGCCGAGGCCGCCGCTCGATACGGCGATGGTGCCTCCATGTGCCTTCACCAATCCGTCGACGACGGAGAGGCCCAGGCCGAGTCCGACTCCGTCGAACCCCACCGCTCGCGCTTCCTGCGAGAACGGTTCGAAGATCGTCGGCAACGAACTCTGAGAAATGCCGATGCCGTTGTCTGCCACGGTCAGCGTCACCTGCCGCTCGCTTGCCGCCACGGTCAACGAAATCGAGCCCTCGTGCTGCGTGTATTTCGACGCATTGTCCAGAAGGTTCTGAACGATCTGCGTCAGACGGACCGGATCGCCTCGCAACGTCAGATCGCACGACGGCACAGTGACTTCCAGCCGCTGCAGGCGGCTGTCCATCGCGGCACGGCACGAACCGACTGCCGAGACGATCACCTCGGACAAGTCGAGCGTCGACAGTTCCAGCCGCATCTTGCCGCTGCTCAGGCGGGATGCGTCGAGCAGGTCGCTCACCAGGCGCATCATGTGCGCCACGGCGCGCTCTATCACGCCTTTTGCCGCCAGAAGATCCGCAGGCGAGAGGCGATCGAGCATGCTGGCGGACGTTCGGATCGGAGCGAGCGGGGCGCGCAATTCATGCGCCAGGACCGCCAGGAAGCGCGTCTGGCGTTTGCGGGTTTCTTCGGCGGCGCGCAGCTCCTCGCGGATATGGAGCGCCGTCAGCAGAAGATTCTCGTCCACTTTGCAGCGCCGGCACGGATCGTCGCCTCGCGCGGCGATCGCCGGTTCCGAGGCGCCGGCCGAGTGCCTCGAAGCGATGTCGGTCGCATGACGCGCCAACTCGTCGCATACGGACTCGGATCCGGCAGCGCGGGCGATGTCACGAAGCACGTGGAGCAGTTCATCCGGCACCGCGGCGCCCGTGCGCGGTTGCCCGGCCGGCACGTCCGACGCGCGCGCGGAAGTCTCATGTCCAGACCCGGATTTCATGGGCGTGCTCCGATGGGGCGCTCCGGAACGGAGGGCCGAACTGCCTGGAATTGCCGCGGTATCCGGTTCGGGCGAACGTGTTTCTCGTGCCGGCCGGGCACTCCGTCCGCGGCGGCGCGGGAATGCGCTCAGCGTTTCGCACCGCTGGGCGCGTTCGGTCGTGCCCCGGCGTCGGCACCGTTTCGCAGCTTCCCGTGCGGCGCAATGATTCAGGTCACGTCGCGCGCCGAGCGGAATCATCCAGGAACTGCCGGCTCGAGAAGATTCGGCGATGTGTTCAGCGCGGTGCCACATACCCGCCCGCGATGCCTTCGGGCGACAGCACGATCTGCCAAAGCTGTCCCTGCCGCTCACGGAACAGCGCGATCGAGGTCGCGAGGTAGTAGCGCCACATGCGGCGAAAACGTTCGTCGTAGCGGTCCGACAGCATGGGCCAGGCCCGTTCGACATTGTCGCGCCAGGCCGTCAAGGTAGAGACATAGTCGGCACCGAAGTTGTGCCAGTCCTCGATCACGAACAGGCCTTCGCTCGCCGTGGCGATCTGCGCCGCGGACGGTAGCATCGAAT
>CAMLSI010000077.1 GCA_946482585.1 uncultured Lysobacteraceae bacterium | reverse complement strand
GACCGGATTCCTCACACGGCGCGACTACGACCGCGTCGTGCGCGAGATGCGTCTCGCCGACGGCACGTTGTGGCCGATCCCGATCACGCTCGACGTCAGCGAATCGTTCGCGGCGAGCATCCAGGCCGGCAGCGACATCGCGCTGCGCGATTCGCAGGGCGTGCCGCTCGCAGTGCTCACCGTCGAGGACATCTATTTTCCGGACAAGCTCGTCGAAGCGCGCGAAGTGTTCGGCACCACCGATGCGGCCCATCCCGGCGTCGCCGACCTGCAGCGCAGCCATCCGGTCTATCTCGGCGGCACCTTGCGCGGCATCCAGCCGCCGCAGCACTACGATTTCGCCGAACTGCGCGATTCGCCGCGGCGCCTGCGCGAAACCTTCGCGCGCCTGGGCTGGAGCACCATCGTCGCGTTCCAGACGCGCAATCCCATGCACCGCGCGCACCGCGAGCTGACCCTGCGCGCGGCCGAGCAGGTCGGCGCGAAGCTCCTGATCCAGCCGGCCGTCGGCCGCACCAAGCCCGGCGATGTCGATCACTTCACGCGCGTTCGCTGCTATCGCGCGCTGCTCCGGCACTATCCGCGCAACGATGCGACGCTGTCGCTGCTGCCGCTGGCCATGCGCATGGGCGGACCGCGCGAAGCGGTGTGGCACGCGATCATCCGCAAGAACTACGGTGCGTCGCATTTCATCATCGGCCGCGATCACGCCGGTCCCGGCAACGACTCCAACGGCAAGCCGTTCTACGATCCGTTCGCCGCGCAGGAGCTGCTCGCGCGCCATCAGCAGGAAATCGGCATCCGCGCCGTCCCGTTCCCGGCCATGGTCTATGTCGCGAACCGCGATACCTACGTGCCGTCGAACGAGGTGCAGAAGGACGACGAGGTTCGCGACATCTCCGGCACGGAGCTGCGCCGCCGCCTCGTGAGCGGCGAGGACATCCCGGCCTGGTTCACGTTCCCCGAAGTCGTCGACATCCTGCGCGAACGCTATCCGGCCGGCGCGAACAAGGGCGTCGCGCTGCTGTTCACGGGTCTGTCGGGCTCGGGCAAGTCCACGCTCGCCGAAGCCGTCATCGCGAAACTGCTGGAACGGTCCAGCCGTCCGATCACGCTGCTCGACGGCGACGAGGTACGCAAGAACCTGTCGAAGGGACTCGGCTTCTCCCGCGAGGACCGCATCGCCAACGTCACGCGCATCGGCTGGGTCGCCAGCGAGATCGTGCGCCATGGCGGCATCGCGATCTGCGCGCCGATCGCGCCGTATGCGGAAACGCGTGCGGAGATCCGCCGTCTCGTCGAGCAGCACGGCGCGTTCGTCGAGATCTACGTGTCGACGCCGATCGAAGTCTGCGAGAGTCGCGACCGCAAGGGGCTCTACGCGCAGGCACGCGCGGGCAAGATCCCGCAATTCACCGGCGTCAGCGATCCGTACGAAGTGCCGAAGCATCCGGAGCTCGCGTTCGATACGAGCGCGGCCGATCCGGGCGCGATCGCGAATCAGGTGCTGGCGTTCCTGCGCAACCGCGGCCTGCTCGCCGACTGAGAGCGATCCGCAAGACGCGCCCGCGATGTTGCCGGGTGCGATCGGCATAGGCCTGCGCTCGCGTCGGAAGAATCCGACGCGAGCGCCGGTGCAATGACGAGGCGCAGAGACGCCGCCCTTCGTAACGTGGCGACAGGCTCACCGAGGGACTGTCGCCATGCACCATCCGTTGCTGCTGTCGCTGCTCGTTCTCGCCGTGGTCGCCACGCCGGCGCACGCGCTCACGATCTACAAATGTACCGATGCCGACGGCCTCGTCGCATTCCAGGAAAAGCCCTGCAGCGCGCACGCACGCGGCGGCGAATTCGCAGTGCGGGCCGAACCCGCGGCAGCCGAAGCCGCACCGACGGCCGTCGCACCTGCGCCGCGTGCCGGCAAGACACGCGCAACGGCCTCATCGCGCTCCCGCAACCCGCCCGCCTCTCGCCGTCGCCCGCGCACGCCCGTCGTCACCGTGGCTCCGGATGCATCCTGGGAATGCCGCGCGGCGAACGGCGACGTGTTCTATCAGCATTCGCCGTGCCCGGCGGCGATCGCCGGCAACGTCGAACTCCGGCACGCGGCCACACGCGGACGCAGCCGTGCGAGCAGCGCGGCGGTTGCCGTGTCCGGCAGGCCGATCGCGCGCGCCGACGCCTGCCGCCGCATCCATGCAGCCAGCGCCAGCGACCGGTCCGGTCACGAGCACGATGAAGACGTCAGCACCTACGAGCGCAATCTCGGCCGCGATCCGTGTCGCTGAGCGTTCCTGCAGTTCCGGCAGCGGTCGCGGGCGCGTGTGCTCGCGAAGCGAGCGCACGATCGAGGCGGTGAAACACCCGCCCGCCCGTCCTGCGGTCGCCGACGGCGACCACGCCACGCCGGGAGCCAAGGCGCGATCGCCGCGCCGATGAAACTGCGCTAGCTATCGGCACTGCCGCCTCGTGCACTACGCGACAGAGAGACGGCGCGACCGCGCCGCCCTTTCTCAGGAGACACCCATGTCCCGTTACAGCCTCAATCTGCAGATCGACCCGCAGTCGCTGTCCATGCTGCGTGCCACCGGCCAACGCATCACGGTCGGCCGATCGGTCAACGGCGCCCCGCCGAACGTGGCCTGGATCGTGTTCAACCCGCTCGCGAGCAACACGGTGACCTGGGAAGATCAGTACGGCCTCTATGCGTCGACCACGAGCCTCGCGAACGGCGCGACGATCACGCAGATGTCGGCCGTGTCGCCACCGGCGCAGGATGCGTCGATCTACCGCTTTCAGCCGTCGATGACGTTCGGTGGTCCGACGCCGGGCGGCGCACCGGCCGGGTCCTACGGCATCCAGAACGAAGCACCGCCGTCGGCTATGCCGCTGCTCACCTTCGGCCTGGCCCAGTCGGCCATGGTCAATGGAGCCGGCACCCCGCCCCAGCCGGTCTCGGCCACCGCGCTGCTGTCGCAGATGATGGCCGTACTGACGCCGACCTCGACGATCTACGTCTGGCTGCAGTCGATGTTCGGCAGCAGTACCTTCGTGAGCAACATCACGGCGCCCGCCACCAAGGTCACATTTGGCGGCGACGTGACCAGCCAGCCCCTCGCGTACGACCCGAATCGCGGCGTGTTCGTACCCGCCTCGGTCCGCGCGAACGAAAGTGCCGAGGCGGATCACGTCGAGGTTTCGGAACCGTCGCTGTAGTGACCGATCGAGAGCGGCGGCCGTCGGGCCGCCATCCCTGTCTGAGCAATCGCGACCACACCGGTCTGTCGCGGATTGCCGGTCGTGTCGACCGGCCGCGAGCGGACTCCTTTGCCGCCCGAGGTACGCCACGCCAAGGTAGGTCCACGGCG
Source organism: uncultured Lysobacteraceae bacterium (assembly GCA_946482585.1). The sequence continues at coordinate 11,326 of CAMLSI010000077.1, read as the reverse complement.
AGCTGCAACGTCACCGGCGATCTGCGCGCGCCCCTCGGCGGCAACAACATCGTCGATGTCTATCCCGGCAAGTCGGAGTCGACCGGTCCGGGGCAGGACCCGTTCCCGTACCTCGGCTTCGAGTACGGGTGGGAAACGCCGCCGTCCGGCCTGAACGGCGGCCACTGCTAGGCGCGCCTGAACTTTGCGCGGTTTGCGTGCCCGCGCGCGACGGCGTGCGGGTTTTGTCGGACCGGCCTCCTTCAACGCCGAGGCCGTCATGGTCTCGGCGTTTTCTTTGGCACCGGCGAAATTCGTACGGAATCCCTACCCGCTCGCGGGACGCGTCTGCATTGGACTTTCGTTCATCCGGCGGACAAACAATCGTCGTTCAGCTGCGTTAGAGTGCCCGCCGAGTCGTGCCTGTCCACGACCCTGCGGCGGGCATGGGGATGTTCGTTCGATCGCTGCCGCAGCGTTGTTGCTACATCGTCGCCCTGCGGCGATGCCATCGATTACCAGGAGAAACCGATGATCCGCTTTGCTCGCCCGCTCATCATCGCCAGCGCCGTGCTCGCGCTGGCTGCCTGCCAGAAACAGCCGGAACCGGCCAAGCCGGCCGCTCCCGCTGCAACCACCGCGCCGGCCACGCCGCCGGCTGCTGCACCGGTCACCCCGCCGCCGGCCGCGACCGCTGCACCGGCCACCGCCGATGCCGTCGGCGTTCCGGAATGCGACAACTACATCAACAAGTACATGGCCTGCGTATCGGGCAAGGTGCCGGAAGCCTCGCGCGCTCAGCTGCAGGCCAGCCTCGACCAGATGCGTCAGGCGTGGAAGCAGGCCGCAGCGACCGACGCCGGCAAGGCCAGCCTCGCACAGGCCTGCACCGCGGCGAACGACGCCGCCAAGAGCTCGATGAGCGCGTTCGGCTGCACCGATTTCTGATCGGCTTTTTCGCTTCCGGCGAAAAAGAAAAACCCCGGCAATGCCGGGGTTTTTTATTGCCTTGATGTGTCGGGTCCGATCCGGCGCGTCCCCGCAACGGGTGCGACGGCGCACCGGCTCCGGGTTACTGGCAGACGGCGCTGCCGCTCCAGCTCACGCTGAACTCGCTGGCCGAAACATAGGTGGTGTTCCAGACCTTCGTATCGCTGCCGGAACCGCCGAGACGCAGATCGCGCGTGTTCGTCTGATTGCCCGTGATCGTGTCGTCGCCGCCCGCGCCGGAGAGCAGATCCCACGGATCCGGCGTGCTCGACGAATAGCCGTCGACGACATCGTTGTCGGCGCCGCCGAACGCGAAGTTCCTGCCTTCGACCGCACGCAGGCGATCCGCACCGCTGCCGCCGAAGCTGAAGTCGGTGCCGGCACCCGAGTTGAGCCTGTCATTGCCCGAACCGGCGAACAGGAAGTCGGTGCCGTCGGCGCCGTCGAGCGTGTCGTCGTTGTTACCGCCGAACAGGAAGTCCGCATCGGCATCGCCGCGTGCGAAGTCATTGCCGTCGCCGCCGAACATCACGTCCAGGCCGGAACCGCCGAGCAGGTAGTCGTTGCCCGAACCGCCGAAGGTCACGTCGAGGCTGCCGTCGCCGGCGAGATAGTCGTCTTCGTCGCCGCCGAACAGGAAGTCGGTGTCGTTGCCGCCCTGCACGTGGTCCTTGCCCGCACCGCCGAACACGATGTCGATGCCGTTGCCGCCGACGATGAGATCCATGTAGTCGTTGCCGAACAGGATGTCGGTGCCGTCGCCGCCGTCGATCGCGTCGCAGCCGTCGCCGCCGAACACGATGTCGGTGTCGGCGCCGCCCTTGATCACGTCCCATTCCGAACCGCCGAACAGGATGTCGACACCGTTGTCGCCGTTGATGAGGTCCATGCCGTGGTTGCCGAACGCGATATCGGTGCCGTCGTTGCCGCTGATCTTGTCGTCGCCGCGATTGCCGAACAGCAGGTCGAGGTCGGCGCCGCCTTCGATGACGTCGTTGCCCGAGTTGCCGAATACGAGGTCGATACCCGCATCGCCGTAGAGGAACTCGTCCTTCTTCTGGCTGTTGTCGTTGCCGAAGATGATGTCGGTCGCATTGCCGCCGCGGATCGTGTCGGATTCCGCGTTGCCGAACAACAGATCGATGCCGTCGTTGCCATTGATGATGTCTTCGGCCGGACCGCCGAACACGAGATCGATACCGTCGTTGCCCTCGATGATGTCGGCTTCGCTCCCGCCGAAGATCAGGTCGATGCCGTTGCCGCCGAAGATGCGGTCGGCCCCGTCGCGGCCGAACACGAGATCCATGCCGTCGTCGCCGAACAGCGTGTCGTTGCCTTCGCCGCCGAACACCAGATCGATCAGGCCGGCCGAACCGCGCACGGTGTCGTTGCCGGTATTGCCGGTCACGAGATCCATGCCGTCGTTGCCGACGACGGAATCATTGCCGTCGGAACCGAACGCGAAGTCCATGTCGCGGCCGGCGTCGATGCGATCGTCGCCGTTTGCGCCAAACACGAAATCCATGCCGGCATTGGCGCTGATGATGTCGTTGCCGTCGTTGCCGAAGATGAAGTCACCGAGCAGCGGGAATATGCCAGCGACCGTGGTGTTGCTGCCGACGATGGTGTCGTTGCCGATGCCGCCGAAGAAGAAGGTGCCGAACGGCACGTCGAGGCCGTCGACGGCGAACACGCCGGGAACGAGGTTCGTGATCTGGTCGTTGCCCTGCTGACCGAACAGGAAGTCGATACCCATCTCGCCGTCGATGACGTCGTTGCCGGCCGGGTGGCCGAACAGCAGCGCGTCGCCGAACACGAAGTCGGTATAACCATGGTCGTCCACGTTGCCGTCGGCGCCGCGGTCGGCCGCGACTTCGCCGCCGAAGATCGTGTCGTCGCCGGCCTGTCCGATCAGCAGGTTGCCGAGATCGAACTCGAGCACGACGGGACCAGCGGTCACGGTATACGAGTTGCCGGCGCCGCCGTGGATCTCGTCGTTGTCGCGGCCGCCGAGCACGATGTCATGATCGTCGCCGGCGAACACACGGTCGGCGCCCGGGCCGGCGACGACGAGGTCGTAGCCCGCATGGCTTTCGATGCAGTCGTCGCCGCGCAGCGCGAACACGAGATTGATGTTGCTGCCGGTGACGATGTTGTCGTCCCAGGGCGTGCCGATCACGACGCTGGCCGCGCCGATGTTGAACTCGAAGTTCCAGGTTTCCGCGTCGCAGAGCACTTCGCCGCCCTTGACGGCGTCGGCCTTGACGCCCTCCGCCTCATCGGCCGCCGCCTTCGCCGCCGCGATGTCCTGGAGCCGCTTCGCGCGCGCACCGGGCAGCGACGGCAGGCCGGTCGGATCCTCGCTCGTGTAGGTCGGGCTCGCCCATTCGCTGAAATAGCTGTCGAACGCAGCGGCGTTCGTTGCGATCGACGTGTTTTCGATACGCGCCGCCTTGTCCATGCCGGCCGCTTCGAGCGCGAGCCGCCAGGTTTCGACGCGCGGCTCGATGTCGTCGAGCAGTGCCTGCGCCGCGTTCGCGATCGGTTGATAGCCGGCGCCTTCCTCGTTGACGCCGACGGTCGGCGCGTAGTTCTCGAAGCCCAGCGTGTCGACGCAGGCCAGCAGGCTCATCTCGTTGCGCTGGAACTCGGCTTCCGCCGCGGCGATTTCGGCTTCGGTACGTTCGCTGTAGGTCTCGTCGACGATGGTCGACAGCCGCGCGTCGAGCGAGTTCAGGCGTTCGCTGATTTTCGCGACCTGGCCGTTGATGCACTGGAGCACGGGCCCTTCATAGCGCGCGGCCTGCTCGTTGCCGGTCTGCGTGATCTGCGCGGCTTTGGCCTGCAGTTCCGCGAGATCGACGTTCACCTGTGTGAGAAACGCATCGTGCCGCGCCTGAATGCCGGCGGCCGCATCGTCGAGCATCGCCTGACCGACCGGACCTTCGTGGACCTGCGTCTCGTAGAAATCGACGAGTTCGTTCTGCGCCTGGAGCTTGAACAGTTCGATCTGGTCCGACTGCATCTGCGTGACGTCGTGGACGCGCGCGAAGATCTGGTTCTGCGTGTCGATCAGCGCAAGCAGATCGGTCTGCGAAGGGTCGATCGCGACGATTTCGTCCGGCACCGTGATCGCGGCGAGCGGCGCGAGCGCGCCGGCTTTCAGCGGCATCGCGATGCCGCCGTCGGCGATCTCGCCGCGGAAAGCGAGACGGAACTGATCGCCCGACGTACGCAGATTGTCGGCGAACAACACGCCGGTCACCGCATCGCCGAGTTCGATCGCGATGATCTGGTCGATCGTCGGATCGAAGCTCAGGCTGGCCTTGCGCTCGACCGTGCCGGCCGCGGCGTCGACGAGCCAGAAATTCAGCGCCGCGGTTTCACGGCTCACGTAGAGCGCGCCGGTGCCGACGACGCTGACGGAGATGTCCGCGGCAGCTTTGACCGCAGCAGGCGCCGTCGCGGGCTTTGTCGCCGCGACGGTTGCGCGAGTCGCCGCCGTGACGATACGGTGCGCGGCGGTTTCGGCCTGCACGGTCGCAGCGGCGACGAGCGCCGTCGCGGCGACCGCGGCAGCGAGCAGGCAGCGCCGCAGGCGCGCGCCATGTCCGGCTGTGGATGGAGTCGAAGACCCGGCGCCGGAGGCGCTCGGGAACGGACGGGATCGAGTGATCATGGGAGTTCTCTCAGGAGGATCGATAGCGACAGCCGCGACCGGGCGACCGTCCAGCAGCACCGCACACGGTGCCGTGGCGACCGCACTACAGCGCCCCGGATGCGGCGCTGGCGAGAGAAAACCCGGGTCGTACCCGGGGCGTCGACGGGACGCGTCCGGAACGATTCGTTGGCAATACGTTGTTTCGGGGGGATATTTCCCGGACATCCGAGAAGCGCATCCCGCTACCGTGGCCAGCCGCGCGACAACGCAGGAAGCGCTTCGCCGACATCACTGTCCACATTTGCGCGTGAGGTTGCGCGACGGCAGGTGCTGCGGAAACCCTCCGGCGCGAGCGCGACGTCCCGGCGTGCGCCGCTGCCGGTGCTCCGTCAGGAACGCGCTGTCGCCATTCGCGGCCCGACCGCGACCCTGCGCGCACTGCACGCCAATGTCCGCGCCGGGCGACAAGCGGCCGCACGGCGATCGCGGCCTGCGGCGCAATCGGAAAAACGGGCAGGGCCGGAGGAACTCGCTCGCGCGCGAATCGCGATCCCGCGCGATGCCGGGCCGTCGAATCCCGAATCAGCGGCCAGGCTTCATCGATCGACCGAAGGCCGGCCTAGAACCACTCCGGCATTTCCGCGGCCGCCGGCGCGGGCACGTTGCCGATCGCTGCAACGTTCGCGCGAACGTCGACCAGTTCCGGGTCGGTCGCGAAGGCGATGCAATGCTTCGGCGCCAAAACAACGTTCGCGTCGCGGCATCCCTGGTTGATCGCCGATTTCACCTGCGCGAAATAGCCGTCATCCTCGGCGAGAGCGGACTGGATCGCCTCCGAGACGGTGTCGTCGACGTGGAGCAACAGGTCCTGCGTCGCGTACAACGGAAATTCTTCCGGATTCCAGAGCAGCTGATAGTCCGAATCCGACTGGCGCTTGTCGCGGTAGGCGCTCTCGACCTTGCGCGGCAGTAGGCCGACCGTGAGCGGAAAAACTGTCGAACTGCCTTCGTCGTACACGAACGCGATGCGCGCCGGATCGTCGGCGGCATGCGACGCGAACGAACGAATGGCAAAGTCCGCAACCGCCGCGCGGACGACTTCGAGAACGTTATCCATGGAAACCTCTAACTGCCGAGCACACAGGCACAGCCTAGCTCATAGGTAGTGCCGCCTTCGAGGTCCGACTTGAGTTCGGCCAGGCCCTTGTAGAACTCGTCCTGATTCTTCGCGCCGATGAGCTTCTGGTAGACCTTGTTCTTGTAGTCCTGGCCGTGCACGCCCTCGCCCTTGTGTGCCGTCTTCGTCGATCCCGGCAGGCGGTCGCCGGTGGTTTCCGGCAACCATACGCCGTTGCGCGCATCGTTGACGTCGATATCGAGTCCGTTCTTGCCCATCTTTTCGCGCAACGCCTTCATCTTCGGATCGTTGGAATTCGACATCACGATGTGGTGGGCTTTGTGCCTCGAGCTCGGACGCGCGCTGCCGCAATCCGTCAGGTTTTTCGCGAGTATTTCCGCGTCGCTGCTCGTGCTCAGTCCGAGCGGATCGGTCCATCCCGCCGGATTCGGCGCGTACTGGTACGTGTTGATGCCGCCGAACAGGCCTACCGGATCCTGGCTCACGAACCGGCCGATGTCCGGATCGTAATAGCGGAAACAGTTGTAGTGCAGGCCGGTTTCGGCGTCGAAATACTGCCCCTGGAACCGCAGCGGCTGATGCGCCGGCTCGGCGCGAACCGGATCCGGCTCGGGATGTTCGACGACCAGCGTATTGCCCCAGGCGCGATAGCTGGCGCGCCAGGCGATCCGGCCATCCTTGTCGCTGAGTTCGCGCGGCAAGCCGATCTGGTCATTGTGGAAATAGTGGACGCGCGCCGGTGTCTCGGTGCCGTCGACGGTTTGCGAGGACTCCACCTGCGCGAGCGGCACGAAGCCGTCGGGCTCGTAGACGTAGGTCAGGCAGCGCGAATTGCGGACTTCCTGCAGCAACCGATTGCCGTCCCAGACGAATTCCGTGGTGCCGAAACCGTCCCGTTTCCAGCTGCGCCGGCCGAGCGCGTCGTAGCCGTAGCTGACGTTCTGCCGGACGCCGTTGCGCACGATCGATGCCGATTCGAGGCGATGCTCGGGGTCATAGGCAAGCTGCATCACGGTGTGATTGCCGATGCGCTTCTCAATCACGTTGCCGTGCGTGTCGTAGACGAACCGCTTGTCTTCATAGCGCGCGACGCGATTGTCGGGCACCGCAACGCCGTCCCCCTCCACCAGGTTGTGCGCAGGGTCGAAGGAAAAACGTTCCTTGTCGGCGCGCGTGAGCCGGTCCAGTGCGTCGTACCCGTAGACGGTCTGGCCGAAACGCCGATCGCTCATGGCTTGGAGATTGCCGACGCGATCGTAGACGTAGCGTCGCGCGACCTGGTCCTGGGCACCGATGCCGTCCTTGCGCGCGTGCTGCGCGACCCGACGCCCCATCACGTCGTAGTCGAAATAGCTCTTGAGCGCACCCTGACTGCGCACGGTCTCGCGCTGCATCGCATCACGCTCGATCTCGCTGAGCACGTCGCCGTCCAGCGTCACGCGGTGCAGGTAACCCGGGCCGTAGTATTCCTGGCCCAGGCTGCGGCCGTCGGGCAGCAAGGTCTCGACACGATTGCCCAGCGCGTCGTAGCGGTGCCGGACGGTCCGGCTCCGCCCATTCGTCACGCTCGTCTGCTCGACGACCCGGCCCTCATCGTCGTATGCGAACTGCACGACGCCACCGCCGCCGGCGGTGGCCGCGACGACCCGTCCGGCGAGGTCATACTCGTAGCGCGTACGCACGACGCGCTTGTCGCGCGCGCGTCCGGCGACCTTCTCGACGATCCGGCCGGCGGCATCCCGCCGGTACTGCGTGCGCAGCAGCTCGGGAACGTTGTCGTCCGGCAATTCGACACCCGGACCGCCGCGTACGCCCAGTTCGCGTCGTTCGATCAGGAAGTCGGAGGGGTCGAAATAGTAGCGCGTCACGCGTCCATCGAAGCCCTGCTCGGCCACGATGTTGTTGCGTTCGTCGTAGGCGTAGCGGTGATACCGGCCGTTTTCGTTGGTCAGTACGACGAGCCGGCGCGATGCGTCGTACTGGTAGAGCAGTCGATGCCCCAGCGCGTCGATGCGCGCGCGCGGCAAGCCGTCTTCGTGGAGCTCGTAGCGGCTTTCGCGACCCTGCGCGTCCACGTGCCGGATCAGTCTTCCCGCTTCGTCGTAGTCGTAGCGGTCGCTGCTGCCGTCGGGATATTCCACGCGCAACAGGTTGTCCCGCGCGTCGTAGCTGAAGAGGCTGCGTGCGCCGTCCGCATTCGTCTGCGCGATGCGGCGACCGTAGGCGTCCCATTCATAGCGCGTGACGCGGCCGAGGCAGTCGCTATGGCGCAACGGCTGGCCGAACGCGTCGTATTCGATGGTGCGTTTGCCGCCGTGGGCGTCGGTGATGCGTACGACGAGACCGCGCGCGTCATGGTTGTACGACGTGACGTGGCCGAGCGGGTCGGTCTTCCGGATGAGATTTCCCGCGGTGTCGTACGCGAACTGCGTTCGCGCGCCGGTCGGATCGACGATCGCCGAGGGCAACTGCCAGCGTTCGTCCCATTCGATCTCGGTGCGTCCGCCGGCCGGATCGACGATCGCAGTCTTGTAACCCTGCGCATCGTACTGATAGCGCGTCGTGCGGCCCGACGGATCGATGATCGCAGTCGGTTTTCCCCAGGCATTCAGTTCGATCCGGGTCCTGCCGCCGGCCGCGTCGACGACAGCGGTCAGCTCCTCGTCGGCATTGTATTCGTAGCGGACCTCGCGACCGATCGCGTCGACCACGCGCGTCAAACCCGGCTCGTAGTGGAAATGCCAATGCTCGCCGGCGCTGGTGGCGTGATGCAGCACGCGCCCGGCAGGCGTGTACTGATCGTATTCGTAGCGCGAAGCCAGCCCGCCTGGCACGCCATGCTCGACAAGGATGTGATTGCGATAGGCGTAAGTTCGCCAGAGCCGGCCGTCGCGCCCATATACCTGGGTGAGATCGCCCTCCTCGCTATAGACGTAGCGCGCGAGCACTTCCGCGGCAGCCGCGTCCCGGGGACCTTCGCCGTCCGCCGCTCCGTGCAGGAGCGACACGCGGGCGAGCAGCGCGGCGCGCCTGCCCGCGGGTGACGTCTGCAGCACGAACTCCAGGCCGAGATGGCGATCGGCCGCATCGATGATCTGCGCGGGCAGTCCGTCTTCGCCGTAAAAGATGCGGATGCGATTGCCGTTGCGGTCCTCGATCGCGACGAGCGGCAGGTAGACCGCACGCTCGCCGAACGGGTCCGCGGCGTCGAGGTCGAGCGGCGCGAATACGCGCTGCAGGCCGCAGTCGAGCGAGTTCACGCGGTAACGGCCGTTGGCTTCACGCGAGTACTGGATGCCCTCGTAGCGATCGAGCTCGCCGCTGCCCTCGTCGAGTTCCGACAGCTCGGTTTCGCGGCCCTGTTCGTCGATGAGCAGCAGGCCTGCCGACGTGCGCTGCAGGCGCACCGACACGGGTAGGGACCATCCCTGGCCGAGCCAGCCGTTGCCGAGCTGGTCGGAAAAATAGCTGCGCTGCCACGGCAGCGGCAGCGGCGCCGGCAGGTCGAAATCGAGTTCTTCGCGGCCGCCGAGGAATTTGATGCCGAGCACCGGGTTGACCGGCTTGCCCACCTTCGGTTTGTTCTTGCAGGGTTTCTTTTTCTTGCCCTTGCCCTTGACGCCGCCGCCCGCATCGCTGCCGGCCTTCTTCGCCGCCTTCTTGCCCGCGGCTTCGGCGCCTTCCTTTGCCGCCTTCTCCGCGGCCTCCTTCGCGGCTTTCTCGGCGGCTTCCTTCGCCGCCTTCTTCGCGAGCGCTTCAGCACCTTCCTTCGCCACGGTCTTGCCGACCGCGACGGCAGCCTTGCCGGCCTTCATCGCCGCACCGCCGCCCGGAATCAGGTTCGCCGCCGCCGATGCGCCGGAGATCGCCGCGTTGACGTAGTCGCCTTCGGCCGCGTAGATCGCCGCGTTCGCGCCGTCGGCAACGATGCCGACAACGGGAACGGCACCGAGAATGTCGAGACCCGTGTGGACGACATCGCCCCACTTGCTCCACCAGCTTTTCTTCTCGGGAGGATTGGCACTGCCGGCCGGCGTGCTCTTGGGCAGCATCGGTTCGGCGGTGAGTTTTCCTATCGTATTCCCTACGGCCATGATCGCTTCCGCTCAGAAGGTCGCTTGCGTTCCGTGTCTGTGCCCCCCGGCCGCCTGCCTGCGCAGGCCACGAACACTCCCGTATGTCGTCTATCGATTGCACCCGTGCATCAGTTCACCCGTAGCGGTTTGCCGGGCTCCTGCCCCCGCGCGCGCATGCGCTCCTGTTCGGTCTCGCGCGACGCCGGCGGCCAGGCCACACCCATCGCGACGATGCGGTCGCGAATCTCCAGCATCTTGCGCTGCGCCGGCGAGCCTTCCTGCTGGCGGCCGATCTGGAACTGCAGCTGGTTCGCGAACGACACGCCGTTGATGTTGACGAAGTCGGGCTTCGCACCGTGCGCGAGCAGGTATTCGACCTGGTCGAGCTGCATCGTCGTGAGGCCCTGCATCAGGGCGGTGTTGCCCAGCGAGTCGCGCTTGTTCACGTCGGCGCCGCGCTCGACGAGGAGCTTCAGCGTGGGGAACGTCGCTTCGCGCGTCGCCTTGAAGAGGATCGGCGTCGTGCCTTCCACCGTATCCGGACTCACGCCGCCGTCGAGCAGCGCTTTCACATACAGCGGGCTCGCCGCCTGCAGCGAGACGCCGAGCACGCTGCCCAGGTCTTCGACACGGTGCAGCGGATCGGCGCCGGCCTGCACGAGCCGGGTGATGATCTGCAGCTGCGCCGGCTTCTCGCCGAATGCGCTCTGCAGCGCGAAGAACAACAGCGTCATGTCCTCGGCGCCGGGCGCGTTCAGGTCGACCGTGCGTGCGAGCGCGTCGACTTCGGCCGCATCGCCCTGCTCGATCGCCTGCGCGAGCATGAGCGTGGGGCCGCTGAAGAATTTTTCTGCCGGTGGAGTTTTCATGCTTGCACTTTCCAAGGTCCAGGACGACAGGAGTGCCGCCACTGCCAAACACCCGCGTCGCCAGACGACGGACCAGCGACCCATCTACCCTCCTCCGGCGCCGCGGATGATGGCCTGGTCTTCGTCCTTTTGTTTCTCGATGCCGTCGATGACTTGATCCATGCCGTGCCGCGCGACCGGATTGCCGTGACCGTCGAGCGGGAACGTGTTGCCGACCGCGTTGGGCATCAGCGCGCTCACGCCCATCTTGATCAGGCCGCCGACGATGGCGCCGCCGATGCCGCCGAACAGCGCGCCCACGCCTGCCGCGGCGAGCGTGCCGAGCGCACCCTGCTGCTGCAGCCCGGTGAGCACTTCGCCGGCCACCTGGTATGCCGTGATGTTCTCGGTCGCGGGCACGTGGTTCGTGCCGCCGTAGCGCGTGACCGTGTTCGGATTCAGGCCCGCCGAATTGAACGTCCAGCCCGGCGCACCGCTCGCGCGCGAGGCCGCCGAGGCCATGCCGCCGCCGAGCGAATGGCCGACGATATCGACCGATTGCCCCGAGTTGCCCACGGCGTTGCCGATGCCGACGGCGCGCTCGTAATACGGCGAATTCATGTTGACGCCCTGG
>CAMLSI010000076.1 GCA_946482585.1 uncultured Lysobacteraceae bacterium | reverse complement strand
CGACGTCATGCGAGAAGACCGAGTTGGCCGCCTGCGTGTCGTCGCAGTCGCCGAGCGCCGGCTGCGTCTTGAACGTGAACACCGCCGAGTTCGTGCTCGCGCCGCAGATGTTTCCGCTGCGCACGCGCCAGTAGTAGCGCGTATTGCTCGTCAGTGCCGGCGCGACGGTGACGTTGGTGCCGCCGCCCGCAACGGTCTGCGTGAACACGACATTCGTGAAGCCGGTATCGGTCGCGACCTCGACCACATAGTCCTTGGCCTGAGCCGAAGCGGACCAGCTCAGCGTCGGCGAGAACGAAACGCCGGTCGCGTTGTTGGCCGGTGCGGTCAGGGTCGGCACGGCCGGCGTGGCCGTCGCGACGGTGACGTTGAGGTTGGCAGTCTTCGTCGTGGCGCCGCTCGTGCCGCTGAGGCCGATCGTCTGCTGGCCGGCCGCCGCGGTATTCGCGACGCTCATCGCCATCGTGCTCGAGCCCGGCGGCGTGACCGTCGTCGGCGTGAAGCCGCCGCTGAAACCCGTCGGCAGCGCATTCGCGAACGCGAGGCTGACCGGATTCGTGAAGCCGCTGACCGAACCGACGTTGACCGTGACCGGGGTGAGCGCCACGGTGCCCGAAGCCGTACAGACTTCCTGGCTCAGGTTCGTGCCGTTGACCGTGAAGGTCGGCGTACCGCAGGCGTCGAACTTGAACGAGCCGATGCGCGTGCCCTTGGACGAGCTCGGCATGTATTCGCCGGTGAACCAGAAGGTACAGCCGTCGACCGGGTCGACACCGAGCTGGAAGTAGTCGCCCCAGCGCTCGTTCGGGTGGTTGCCCGTACCGGCGATCAGCGTGGTCTCCGGCGTCGTCATCGTGCCGAGCGGATCGCTCGACAGGCGGCCGACATAGCCCAGCGCCGGGAACAGCGCAGGCGACTGACGCACCATCGAATAGGCCATCGCGATATTGCCGGACGAGTCCATGCCGATACCGGCCATCCAGCGATCGATGCCGTCCTGCGGCGAGGCGCTGCCGGCCCAGGTGCCTTCCTGATACAGCGTCCACGCGTTGGCGATGCCGCCGACGCGGCGTAGTTCGAACCAGCGGATACCGCCGGTGTCGTTGCCGTCGATGTCGGTGACGAGGTTGCCGATCAGCGATTCATAGCTGCCGAAGTTGCGATAGGCGAGACGGTTCATGACCGGTTCGCGCAGCGGGTCGAGCTTCTGGCCGCTGGGCTGCGGGAATGCGTTGAACGCAGTCAGACCATTGAGGTTGGAGCTGAACTCCGCGATCGGAATCGACACCGGGCCCGTGAGCACGGTGTTGGCCGGCGTCGTGAAATCGACCGCGAGCTGATACAGCTCGAGGAAGTCCTGCGTCGGGTTGTTCGAGCCGGAGTTGTGCGATTCGTCGTCGCGATGGCGCAGGAAGATGCCGCGTGCGCCGGAAGGCGGCGCATCGATGCCGTCATGGTCGGCCGGCGTCGTCATCTGGAAGCCGAAACCGGCGAGGTTCGGTATCGTGACGCGCTGGAACGTGGCGGGCTGGCCGGCGAGCATCTTGGCGCGGTCCATTGCATAGACCGGTCGCGCTCCGCTGGTGCCGCTTTCGTTCGCGCCGACGTAGTACGCATCGCCCCAGACGCCGTACTTCGGATAGTCGGGGAACGCCGGCATGGTAAAGGTATACTTGTACCAGGTTACCGTCGGCGCCTCGAGGTTGTCGGTATCGCTGACGTAGACGCAGAGCGAACGACCGGACTGGGTCGAGAACTCGGTCAGCACCCAGCGGCTGGCCAGTTCGTCGAACAGGACGATCGGATCGCCGAGACCCGAGGCGCAGGCGCCGGTGCCGCCGAGCGAGACCATCGAGAAGCTGCGCACGAAGCTGCCGTCAGCCTTGCGATAGATGCGCACTTCGCTGCCGCCGCTGCCGTTGACGGACTGCACGAAGTGGGTGGTGCCGACGTCGCCGGTCGGGTCGGGCGGCGAAGCCTGCGAGGTGCTGCCCGCGACGTTGATGATCGGCACCGTGAAGCTGCCGCTGCCGCGCGTCGGCTCGGTGAACTGCAGAGGAACGAGGGGGTCATTCGGATCGACGGCGTTGACCGGCGTCGGGGCCTGGTTCGGTTTGTATTCCCAGTGCTGGCGCGGGATTTCGACGAGCGAATCGCCGGGGCGCCAGTCGCGCACGGGCGGCAGGTCGGCCATGTTGACTCGGACGATGTCGGGATAGGACACGCCCAGCGATTCGGCGCCGCGGACGAAGCGCACACCCTGCGCATCGACGCCGATCTCCGGTTGATAGTTCGGCTTTTGCGCAAGAGCGGCGCCGGACAACGCCAACGCGAGCGCACAGCAAAGACTGTTGCGTAGCAATTTCACTAGAAACCTCCCGACACTCGATAGAAGAGCCCGCCGCGCGAACGACGGGCTCCGGCTGACTTACCCCAGGGTGGTCCGTACGGAATGCCCGGCCCATGACCGGCCGCACGACCGAGGTCGATTCATACCACAGACCTAAGCCCACATAACAGTGACTCATACGCTCATGGACGGACGTTATATCCGCCTTAACACGTAGGCGGTGATCCGGTCAGCGTTGCGGGGGAACGTCGATCGGAATCAGGTAGACGTCGCCGGTTTCACTCGTGATGTCCATGCGCTGGCTCGCGCCGGCACGGCGCAGCTGGCCATGGCGCCGCTCGTTGCCGGCATCGCGCAGTTCGAGCGGCACGTTGCCCGAGATGCTGCCGCCGGTTTCGACGTCGAGCGCGATCTCGCCGTACAGCGGCACTTCGACGAGGATGTTGCCGCTGCGGCTGTGCACCTTCAGCGGCTTGCGCCATTTCGCCTGGGTCGGGAAAACGCGGAGTTCGCCACTGTCGGTCGCCGCGTCGATCGAACCGCCGCTGGCCACCGACAGCCGGCCGTCGCGCGTGCGGGCGCGGACTTCATTGTTGACGCGGCGGACCTGCAGGTCGCCGTAGGTCGTCGTCACGTCGAGATCCGGGCCGGCGGGCAGAAACAGGCCGAGATCGACACGTCCCTTGCGGTAGCCGTCGACGAGCCGGTCGGTGCCGTGACGCTTGTCCGACGCATAGCTCACCTCGACGACGGCGGTGTCGCCGTCGATACGCATCTGGATGTCGGGCTTCTCCGGGGTCGCGCCGATCAGCTGCACGACTTCGTAGGCGCCGAGCGTGCGGCTGTCGATGGCCTTGATGCTGACGCTGCCGTGCGGGTTGTGGATGCGTACGTGTTTGACCGTCTCGGGGAGGAGCAGATCGCGCTTGAGGCGTTCGATCGCGTACGGCGGCGGCTCCGCCGTCGCCGCGGCGGTATCGCCGCGTGGCGGCGCGGTACCGCAACCGGCGAGACCGGCCGCGGCGAGACCGAGCAGGAAGATTGAGGCAAATCTGGCGCTGTGCATGAGGCTATCTCATCTTCAAGACTTAGCCGCTGACCATACCATCGATGGGCGGAGCTGCCGACCCTGTGCGCACCGGCGTGGACGCCGCGGCGCCGCAGCCGCGACAATCGGTGTTTTCCCGCTGCCCTGCCGCCATGTCATCGAACCGTCCGATCTCCCTGACCCGCTTCCTCATCGAGGAACAACGCGCGCATCAGCACATCAATGCCGACCTGCGTCTGCTCATCGAAGTCGTCGCGCGCGCCTGCAAATCCATTTCGATCGCCGTCGGCAAGGGCGATCTCGGCGGTCTGCTCGGCGAAGCCGGGAGCGGCAACGTACAGGGCGAGGCGCAGCAGAAGCTCGACGTACTGTCGAACGAAATCCTGCTCGAAGCCAACGCCTGGGGCGGTCATCTCGCCGGCTGCGCTTCCGAAGAAATGGACGATCCGCACCCGATTCCGGACGCGTACCCGAAGGGCAATTTCCTGCTGCTGTTCGATCCGCTGGACGGCTCGTCGAACATCGACGTGAACATTTCCGTCGGCACCATCTTCTCGGTGCTGCGTTGTCCCGACGGCGTCACCGAGCCCAAGGTCGAACACTATTGTCAGCCCGGCGCCACCCAGGTCGCGGCCGGCTATACCGTGTACGGCCCTAGCACGCTGCTCGTGCTCACGCTCGGCCACGGCACGCACGTGTTCACGCTCGATCGCGAACTCGGCAGTTTCATGCTGACGCGGCGCAACGTGCAGATTCCGGCCGACACCAGGGAATTCGCGATCAACATGTCGAACCAGCGCCACTGGGAAGAACCCATGCAGCGCTACATCGCCGATCTGCTCGCCGGCAAGGACGGTCCGCGCGGCAAGGACTTCAACATGCGCTGGGTCGCGTCGATGGTCGCCGACGTGCACCGCATCCTCACGCGCGGCGGCATCTTCATCTATCCGTGGGACCGGAAGGATGCGGCCAAACCGGGCAAGCTGCGCCTGATGTACGAAGCCAATCCGATGGCTTTCATCGTCGAGCAGGCCGGCGGCCGCGCGACGACGGGACGCACGCGCATCCTCGACGTCCAGCCGACGGCGCTGCATCAGCGCGTGCCGGTATTCCTCGGCTCGAGCAACGAAGTCGATGCCGTGACGCGCTATCACCTCGACGCCGACGCAGCGCGGTAATCGCTTCGCGAGGCCGGCAATCCCGGCCTCGCAACGCCGCCGGGATTGCCGGCTAGAATCAGGGCCTCCAGCCACCAGGAGCGGGCCATGAGCATTCTCGATTTCATCAAGAGCGAACTGCTGGAGATCATCGAGTGGACCGATGATTCGCGCGATACCTTGTCGTACCGCTTTCCCGACGACGACAAGGAAATCAAGAACGGTGCGCAGCTGATCGTGCGTGAATCGCAGATGGTCCAGTTCGTCGCGGCCGGCAAGTACGCCGATGCGTTCGGTCCCGGCAAGCACACGCTGACGACCGAGAACATTCCGGTGCTCTCGACCATCCTCGGCTGGAAGTACGGCTTCAACTCGCCGTTCAAGTGCGACGTCTATTTCGTCAACACGCGGCTGTTCACCGGCAACAAATGGGGTACCTCCAATCCGGTGATGATGCGCGACAAGGATTTCGGCGTCGTGCGCCTGCGCGCCTTCGGCACCTACGATTTCCGCATCAGCGACGTGCCGAAGTTCCTCAGGGAAGTGGCCGGTACCGACCAGAACTTCCGCCTCGACGAATTCGCCGACACGATGCGTTCGCGCATCGTCAGCGTGTTCACCGAAGCGCTCGCAACGGCGCAAGTGCCCGCGCTCGACGTCGCCGCACGCTATTCGGAACTCGGCGAGGCGCTGCTCCCGATCATCAACCCGGCCATGTCCGGCAAGTACGGTCTGGAGATCACGAGTTTCGTGCTCGAGAACGTGTCGGTGCCGCCCGAAGTCGAGCAGGCCATCGACAAGCGCTCGAGCATGAGCGTGATCGGCAATCTCAACGACTACGTGAAGTACCAGATGGGCGTCGGCATGGGTCAGGGCGGCGAAGGCGCCGCAGCCGCCGCGGCGCCGGCGCAGATGGCGATCGGTTTCGGCATGGCGCAGGAACTCATGAAAGGCATGCAGGGACAGGCCGTGCCAGCCGCCGCCGCGCCGAGCGGCGGCATCGACGTCCTGACGCCGGAGCAGGCGGCGCAGGCGCTCGGCGTCTCGGTCGAAGACGTCATGGCATCGATCACCGCGGGCGAACTCAAGGCGCGCAAGATCGGCAACGCCTACCGTATCGCGCGCGCCGCCCTGGAAGAATTCCTGCGCGGTTGATCGTCGGCGGCTCCCGCGGGACGCGGCCTGCCGCACGTCCCGGTTCCCCTTCCCGTTCCCAGTCCCGCGCAGAATGAACAACACGACCGTCGCCAAACATCCTTGCCCGGAATGCGGCGGCGACCTGCAGTGGAATGCGGCGAAACAGGCGCTGGTCTGCCCCTATTGCGGCACAGTGGCCGCCTGGACGCCGGCGCAGGCCGCCGACCCGGGCACGGCCGTCGTCGAACAGGATCTCGAGACGGCGCTGCGCGATCCGGCGATCAGCCGCGACTGGGGCGAACAGCGGCGCGAGGTGCAGTGTCAGAGCTGCCATGCGATCTCGGTCTTCGTCGACGGCCGCGTCGCACAGCGCTGCGATTTCTGCGGCTCTCCGTCGATCATTGCGCACGAAGCGCAGAAGGACGCGATCACGCCGCAGAGCCTGCTGCCGTTCAAAGTCAGCGACGGCCAGGTGCGCGATCTGATCCGGCGCTGGTACGGCACACGCTGGTTCGCTCCCGACAAGCTCAAGCGCGCCGCGCTGACCGACACCCTGCACGGCGTCTACTCGCCGTACTGGACGTTCGATGCGCACGTCGATGCGGACTGGACCGCCGAGGCCGGCCATTACTACTACGTAACCGAAACCTACCGCGATGCGCAGGGCAACACGCAGACGCGGCAGGTACGGCACGTGCGCTGGGTACCGGCCTCGGGTCAGCTCGCGCATTTTTTCGACGACGAGCTCGTGCCCGGAACGGTCGGCGTGCAGCCGGACCTCCTCGCCGGCATCGAGCCGTTTCCGACGACGACGGACCTCACGCCGTACTCGCCGGAATTCGTGCGCGGCTGGACCGTGGAGCGCTACCAGATCGACCTGCGCAAAGCCTCCGAGCTCAATTTGGCCGACATGCAGCAGCAGGTGCGCGCGCTTTGCAGCGCCGAGGTCCCCGGCGATACGCAACGCAATCTCCAGGTCGATGCGCGCTATCGCGGACGTACGTTCAAGCATGTTCTCATGCCGGTCTGGATCGTGAGCTATACCTATGGATCGCGCCGCTTCCAGATCGTCGCGAACGGCTATACCGGCAAGATCGCCGGCAAGCACCCCTACAGCTGGGTCAAGATCTTCTTCGCCGTGCTGGCCGCGCTGATCGTCGCCGGCGCGTTCCTGTATTTCCTCGACTCGCAATGAGCGGGCGGCCTGCGCCGCGCCTCCGCTCTTGCGCGCCTGCCGGCCCGCATCGATGATCGCCGGTCTGTTCCGCGACGACGTCCCGCCATGCATCCCGATTTCATCGAGGTCTACGACAACGCACTCGAGCCCGAAACCTGCGCGGCGCTGATCCGCCGGTTCGAGCAGAGCGGCAAGGCCGTGCGCGGCCAGACCGGCAGCGGCGTCGACACGACGCTCAAGAACAGCTGGGACATCTGCATCAGCGACCATCCCGAGTGGAACGACGTCGTCGTGCGTTTCAATCAGTCGGTGATGGCCGGGTTCAAGGCCTATCTGCGCCAGTTCGCGCATGCGGCCCTCGCGCCGCTGCAGCTCAAGATTCCGGACCCGAAGACGGGCCAGCACAAGGCGCTCGATGCGCAGGCCGTGGCCGAACTCGACGACCGCATGCTCACCGCGATCGTCATGAAAGTGTTCCGCCCCGGCACGATCAACCTCCAGAAATACATCGCCGACGAAGGCGGCTATCCATACTGGCACTGCGAGCTGTACCCGAAGATCTCCGACAACGCCGAGACCCTGCACCGCGTCGTGCTCTGGACGATCTACCTCAATGACGGCTTCGCCGAAGGCGAGACCGAGTTCTACTACCAGCAGCGCAAGATCGCGCCGAAGACGGGATCGCTGCTGATCGCCCCGACCGCGTTCACCCACACGCACCGCGGCAACATGCCAAAAGGCGGCGATAAGTACATTGCTACTAGTTGGATTTTGTTCAATCGCTCGGAGACGCTGTTCGGACTGGACAAGAAGAGCTAGTGGAACGGCGGGACAGGAATGGGAAACCCTCCCCCGGTCGGGGAGGGTTCCGAGGACCGCCGATCGGCGGGAATCCGTTCTCAGTTCACGTGCCGCGCCACGGTCATGAGGCCGATCGACGTGGTCGGATCGACGACCTTCGTGGTCGTTCCGGCCGTGACGATGCGCGTGCCCGGATAGAGCTTCACGCCGCCGTTGGCGCTGCTTTCGTAGCCGTAGCTGAAATCGGCCCAGCCGCCGCCGAGATACGACGCATCGAGCACACCGCTGCTGCGCAGGCGCATGACGAACGCCTTGGCCCTGTTCGGGCCCGTGTCGGTCGGCGGTGCGTCGAGGTGCTGACCGACGATGATGGGTCGATCGCGTTCGTCGAGAATCAGGTCGGTCACGATCGAGCCGCCGCCGCCGAGATCCTGCACGAAGCGGCCGAGACTGCCGAAACCGACGTCGAGGCTGCCGTCGTTCTTGATGCCCGCAGCGCCGGCGAGGCAGTAGCTCAGGCCCGTCGCCGGATCGGGTTCTTTGCAGACGCTGCCCGCGATCACGAAGCGGCCGTCCTTGCGCTGCGCGATGCGGCGGCCGAAATCGTCGCCGCCGAAATCGATCAGGCTGAAGCCGCCGAGGCCGAACGTCGCGTCCGGCGTGCCGTCATAGCGATAGCGCGCGGCAACGAAATCGTAGAGCTCGCCCGGTTTCGCAGTGCGGCCCGCCACGACGATGCGGCCATCGGCCTGGAACGTGATGCCCGTGAGTCGGTTGCGCGCGCCGGCTCCGCTCCAGACGCGCGAATAGGCGATGCCGCCGCTGCCGAAACCGGCGACCGGCGCACCGCCGAGCGTCAGCTCGACGACGACGAAATCGAAATTGCCGGTGACCGGGTTGCGCGCGCCCGCGGCCATGCCGAGGTAGTTGCCCCACTGCGCGATATCGAACACCGGATAGACGTTCGCGCCGACCGTGAAGCTCGCGACGCCGCCGGCACCGAACCAGGCCTGCGGAATGCCGGCCGTGTTGAATGCGTAGACGTACAGTTTGTCGTCGGCGGCGATCATCTGGTACAGCGTGTCGCGGTAGATAGTGAGCGCGCTGTACAGCGCGACGTTGGCCGGCGGCGCCGCCGGCGTCACGATGCCGCCGCTGCCGAAGCTCGTGTCGAGATTGCCGTCGGGTTTGTACTTCGCGAGCACCGGGCGCGTCACGCCCGCGATCGTGCTCGTGCCGGCGGTGTAGACGAAGCCGTCGCGATCGACGACGAGATCGTCGGCGCCGGCGCTGTCGCCGTAGCTCGTGCGCCGGATGCCGCCGGCACCGAACGTGGGATCGAGGTCTCCGGGCGTCGCTGCCGGTGCGGCCGTTGCGCCGCAGGCGAGCGCGAGCGCGAACAACACCGCCGAAAAACGGGCATTCAGGGTTTTCATCGGTCTCCTCCGTTGTGAACCGTACGACGCCATTACGCAATGTGGCGCAGTTTGGAGACATGGCACCGGCACTTCCGCGGCGGCGGCGGCGGTCGCCGTGTGCGCATTTTTCACTTTCCGGCGTGATGGAGTTCGCATCAGGCCGTCGATGAGCCACCCGGACCGCACGATGCCGCGGACCGATAGGCGCCCGCGTGCCTAACCGAACAGTTCCCCCTGCGGCGACGGCGCGCGCGGCGGCACGAACTGGCCGCAGTCGAGGTCGAGGTTCGCGCGGCGGCGGATGCCGTACTTCTTGCAGGCCAGGGTCAGGCGATTGCGGATCAGCTCCGCGAACGGTCCTTCGCCGCGCATGCGGAAACCGAAGCGCGGTTCGTTGAGCTCGCCGCCGCGGATGTCACGCAGCACGTTGAGCACGTGCTGCTTGCGTTCGGGGTAGTGTGTCTCCAGCCAGTCCTCCCAGAGCTGCTTGAGCTCCCACGGAAGTCGCACCACGGTATAGCCGGCGCTGAGCGCGCCGGCCGCGGCGGCCTGCTCGACGATGGCTTCGATCCAGATGTCGGTCAGCGCCGGAATGATCGGCGCGACGTTGACGCTGGTCGGTATGCCGGCGGCGGTCAGCGCCGCGATCGCCTGGATGCGCCGGTGCGGCGCGCTCGCGCGCGGTTCGAGCCGGCTGCTGAGCTTGTTGTCGAGCGAGGTCACGCTGACGAACACGTGCACGAGCCGGCGCCGGGCCATGTCGGCGAGCAGATCGATGTCGCGCTCGATCAGCGCGTTCTTCGTGATGATCGTGCACGGATGGTTGCAGGCATTCAGCACTTCGAGGATCTGCCGCGTGATGCGATAGCGCTTCTCGATCGGCTGATAGCAGTCGGTGTTCGCGCCAAGGTTGATCGCGCTGCACTGATAACCGCGCCGGGACAGATCCTTGCGCAGCACGTCGGCGGCGTTGGTCTTCGCGAACAGCCTGGTCTCGAAATCGAGGCCCGGCGAGAGGTTCAGGAACGCATGCGACGGCCGCGCGTAGCAGTAGGTGCAGCCGTGCTCGCAGCCGCGATAGGGATTGATCGATGCGTCGAACGGCACGTCCGGCGACGCGTTCGTCGTGACGATCTGACGCGCGCGTTCTTCGCTGACCGTGGTGCGCGGGGCGGCCGCCGGTTCCCCGTCGTGGTACCAGCCGTCGTCGACGGCTTCGTGCGTGGTGACCTCGAAACGGCCGGCCGGGTTGCCGCGGCTGCCGCGGCCTTTGATGCGATCGGGTTTGTCGAGCGAGGAAGGCATGGCACGCGAATCTGCTGCAGCGCTGTCGCAGGAATTGCGAAGCGCCGCGCTAGGCCGCCGCTGCGGCGTTCGGCGCCGGTCCGCGCAGCCGCCGCCAGACGCGCCGCAGCGCACGCCAGAGCCTGGGCAGCAGCCAGGCCGCCAACAGCAGGAACGCGACGAGCAGGCCGAGGAACAGCCACGGATAGTGGTAGACCAGAAAAAGGCCGCCGAGCAGGGTCAGGTCTTCGCCGAGGCTCGCGCCCCAGTTCGTGAACGGTTCGGGCGAGGTGTTGATCAGTGCACGGGTGCCAGCCTTGGTCAGGTGCGTGCCCGAGGTGATCACGCCGCCCAGCAGCGCCGCAGCGAGCTGGACCGCCGGCGTCGCGTCGTAGAACACACCCCAAGCCAGCAACGCGCCGGCGGGAATCCGCACGAAGGTATGCAGCGCGTCCCAGAACGAATCGAACGCCGGCACCTTGTCGGCCAGGAACTCGCCGACGGCGAGGATGCCGGCAACCCAGAGCACCCAGTCGTCCTGCAGCAGCGCCAGGCCCGGCGGCAAGGTCACGACCTCGAAGCGGCCCAGCAGTCCGAGCAGCAGCACGGCAGCGTAAAGACGGAAACCGCTGGCCCAGGCCAGGCCCGTCGCGAGTGCCGTCGATTGCAATAGATCCATGACCGCGAACCTGCGCGTTCAATCATCGACGGCGCCGATACTCGCCCCGAACCGGCGGCGCATCAAGCGGTGCGACCGGCAATCGGCGGCCGCGACTACCTACGCTATGATTTGCGGCGCGCACCGGCGCGCGGGGAGTCGATCGAATGCGTTTTGTCTGGTTGTTGCTGACGCTGGGCGCTATCGTGGTGGCGATCGTCACACGTCATCCCGGCGTGCTCGCGCTGAGTCTGTTCGTCGTCTTCGTCGCCGGACTCTGCGCCGTTTTCGCGTTCGCGGCGGCACGCATCGAATCGACGGCGCGGCCCGATTCGGCGTTGCTCACACCGGAAGTCCTGGCCGCGGTGCGTGCGCGTGCCGCCCAGCAGCGCGGTCCCGCCGCACCGGCACACCAGGCGCCGCAGGCATTGCCGCCGACGCGGCCGGCGGCTCCGACGCGGCCTCCGCAGTAATCCCTGTTCCTCTTCGGGAAAGAGCGGCGCCGCGCCAGGCGCGACACCGCTCGCGAGCCCGGGCACTCTCCACGACAGGAGGGTGTCGCGGGCTGGATTTCTTACTTCTTGACGTCCTGTGTGTGCGTCTTCAGCGCGTCGGCAAGACCCGGCACACCAGCGGCGCCGTCCGGCACGCTGATGCTCGATCCCTTGAAGTCGTCGCCGATCGGCTGCACGCGGCCGCCGAGACACTGCGACAGGAAGCCTTCGGCGACGGCGTTGAACGCCTTGCTGTTCGCGGGTCGTGCAAAGCCATGGCCTTCATCCGGGAACAGCACGTACGTCACCGGAATGTTCTTGGCCTTCATCGCCTTGACGATCTGATCGCTCTCGTCCTGCTTGACGCGCGGGTCGTTCGCGCCCTGGCCGATCAGGAGCGGCTTCTTGATCGCGTCGACATGGCTCAGCGGTGAACGTTCGGCCAGCAGCTTCTTGCCGTCCTCGGTGCGCGGATCGCCGACGCGTTTGGCGAACTGCTCGAAGAAGGCGGCCCAGTACGGCGGAATCGTCGCGAGCAAGGTATTGAGGTTCGACGGACCGACGATGTCGACGCCGCACTTGAACGCGTCCGGCGTGAAGGTCAGGCCGACCAGCGTCGCGTAGCCGCCATAGCTGCCGCCCATGATGGCGACGTCTTCCTTGCGCGTGATCTTGTTCGTGACAGCCCAGTCCACCGCATCGATCAGATCGTCATGCATCGTCGTCGCCCACTGACGGTCGGCGGCCGAGATGAAGGATTTGCCGAAACCGGTCGAGCCGCGATAGTTCACGCTGAGCACGGCATAGCCGCGATTCGCGAGCCACTGGTGCGTGCCGACATAGCCGTAGTCGTCGCGCGCCCACGGGCCGCCATGCACGAGCAGCACGAGCGGCGCAGACTTGTCCGCCTTGCCGTCCTTGTTCGGATCGGCCGACAGCGGCAAGGTCAGATAACTGACCAGGGTCAGGCCGTCGCGTGACTTGATGAGCTGCGGCCACATCGGCACGAGCGGCTTGCCGTCGAGCGCCGGACGCGCGGAGAACAGCTTCTCGACCTTGCCGCCCTTGCCGGCATCGCGCGCATACCGGTAGTACACGGTCGGCTGTTCCGCAGCGCTGTAGGCGATGATCCACTGCTTGTCGTCGAGACTGCGCGAGTTCACGAAGAACGTGCCCGGACCGATGCCACGCAGGGTTTCGACATCTTTCGCGATCGCCGGATCGAGCACCTTCCAGTCGCTGCGCTCGTAGTTGATCGCGACCGCCTGGGCCACGCCGGTTTTCGGATCGGCAATGATCGTGTCGCCGACATCGGCGCGCTTGTCCTCGGCGACGACCGTCTTCTTGCCGCTGGCCGTGTCGACCGCGAACAGCGCCGCCGTGTCGCGGCCGCGCGAATCGGCGACGTACTGCGTCTTGCCGTCGGTGGTGTAGCCGATCGGCGCGGTCAGCAGGCTGTCCTCGAACGGAATGTCGCCGACCTTCTTCCAGCCGCCCTTGCCGTCGGGTTCGAGCAGGTCCTGGCCGCCGTCCGGACGCTGCTTCTGCGCCTGGCGGACCTTGAGGTCCGGATCGGTGTAGTAGGCCGCCACCTCCTGTTCGTTCTTCTGCACGAGTTCGCGCTTGCCGTCGGCGAGATTGACCTTGTAGAGGTCGTGCCATTTCGGGTCGCGGTCGTTCATGCCGACGAGCACGTGGTCCGGATGCAGATGACTGCCCTGGACGAAGATCGCGCGCGTCTTCGGATACGGCGTCAGGTCGCGCTTGACGCCGTTGCCGACGTCGACGGAGAACAGGTGAAAGTCTTCGTCGCCGCCGGTGTCGCGCAGATAGATCAGCGTCGCGTTGCGATAGCTCCAGAAATAGTTGCGGATGCCGCGCGCCTTGTCGTCGGTGACGGCCTTGGCCTTGGCCGGATCGTCCGCCGGCGCAACCCAGATGTTGAGCACACCGTCCAGCGGCGCGACCCAGCTCAGGTACTTGCCGTCGGGGCTCATCTGCACGGCAATCTTTTCTGGATTACCGAACAATGCGTCACGGGAAATCAGTTCGACCGCGTCGGGCGCCGCCGGCTCCGCGAACGCCGGGCCGGCACAGGCCGCAGCGATCGCCGCGGCGAGAATCCATCGGGATGTGCGCATGTTCCTTTCGCCTCGCTACTCAGGGGCGCACAGAGTCCACCGCGGTGCGTCGCAATACAACGGGCCAATCGTCATGCGTTTGGCGCAGCGCCGCATACCGCACGTAGAATGGCCGCAACCTGCGGAGACCTCCATGAGCGACAGCCAACCGCGTCACGCCGTCTTCGGCCATCCGATCAACCATTCGCTGTCGCCGGTCATCCATCGCCGCTTCGGCCAGCAGACCGGCATCGAACTCAGCTACGACGCGATCGACGCGCCGCCCGAGACCTTCGCCGCACAGCTCGACGCGTTCCGCCGTAGCGGCGGCGGTGGCGCCAACGTCACCCTGCCGCTCAAGACGCTCGCGTTCGAGCGCTGCGCGCAGGTGTCCGACTACGCCGCGCGCACCGGCGTCGTGAATACGCTGGAACCGCTCGCGGGCGGCGGCTGGCGCGGGCACAACACGGACGGTCCCGGCCTCGTCTCCGATCTCGCCGAACGCCATCGCCAGGATCTGCGCGGACGCGACCTGCTCCTGCTCGGCGCCGGCGGCGCGGCGCAAGGCGTCGCCTTCGCGCTGCTCGATGCCGGTGTGCGTTCGCTGACAATCGCGAACCGCAATGCCGATCGCGCCGATGCGCTGGCCGACCGCATCGGCCAACCCGGCCGCGTACACGTGCGCTACTGGAACGATCTGGCCAGCGCCGGCAGCTGGGACTTCGTCATCAACGCGACCTCGGCCGGCGTGCAGGGCACTTCAATCAACCTGCCGTTCGCGATCATCGCGCCGCGCGCGCTCTGCTACGACCTTTCCTACGGCCGCGGCGCGACCGCGTTTCTGGCCTGGGCGCGCGCCGCAGGCGCCATGCATGTCTTCGACGGCCTCGGCATGCTCGTCGAGCAGGCCGCCGAAGCGTTCGCGATCTGGCACGGCCGGCGCCCCGATACCGACGCGGTCCACGACGAACTCCGCGCCAGGCTGGACGCGGCGTGAGCACGCTCGCCTTCGACGCGACGACCGGCCGCTACGGCTGCCGCGCGAGCTGCGGCGCCTGCTGCATCGCGCTGTCGATTTCCTCGCCGATCCCGGGCATGCCCGGCGGCAAACCCGCCGGCGTGCGCTGCGTGCAGCTCACCGACGACAACCGCTGCGCGAT
>CAMLSI010000075.1 GCA_946482585.1 uncultured Lysobacteraceae bacterium | reverse complement strand
CCGCCCCGTCGGCACTCGCATCCGGCGGTCATGGAAGAACAGACCAGGTTGCTCGCTGCCGTGAATGCCGTTTCCGTACTGCGCCCCGAACAGGCGCCCGACGCTGCTGTGTCCCAACCCGCGCTGCGCGAATGCGTAGCGCGCGCAGTGCGTCGTTACCTGATCGATCTCGACACGCAGCAGGCCGAAGGCCTGTTCGATTTCGTCATGCACGAAGTCGAAGCGCCGATGCTGCACGAAGTCATGTCGTGGTACGGCGGCAACCAGAGCAAGGCCGCGCTCGCGCTCGGCATCAACCGTGCCACGCTGCGCAAGAAACTTTCGCAACACGGCCTGCTGTAAGTCCCTCGCGCGTTATGCGCGAAACGCATGAACGCGCCGCGCCGGCGGCGCCCGCGAGGCTATAATCCGCGGCCTCGTTTCCCACCGGCGACACCTCCATGTTCGACGCCACGCTAGTGCCGGTACGCCGCGCGCTGATCAGCGTTTCCGACAAGACCGGCCTGCTCGATCTCGCACGCGGCCTCGACGCGCTCGGCGTTAGCCTGCTGTCCACAGGGGGCACCGCCCGCTCGCTGCGCGACGCCGGCCTGCCCGTCACCGACGTCAGCAACGTGACCGGCTTTCCCGAGATCATGGACGGCCGCGTCAAGACCCTGCATCCGAAGATCCATGGCGGCCTGCTGGGCCGGCGCGGCATCGACGATGCGGTGATGGCGCAGCACGGCATCAGCCCGATCGACCTGCTCGTCGTCAACCTCTATCCGTTCGAGAAAGCGACCGCGCGCCCCGACTGCACACTCGACGAAGCGATCGAGAACATCGACATCGGCGGCCCGGCCATGCTGCGCGCGGCCGCGAAGAATCACGAGCATGTGGCGGTCGTCACCGATCCGGCCGACTACGCCGAACTGCTGCTGTCGCTGCACGCGACGCAGGGCACGACGATGGAACTGCGCCGTCGCCTGGCCGCGAAGACCTATGCGCACACGGCGCGCTACGACGGCCTCATCGCGAACTGGTTCGGCGTGCGCACGGGCGAACGCGAAGACAACTATCCGCCGAGCCTGCACCTGAGTTACCGCCGCGCGCAGACGCTGCGCTACGGCGAGAATCCCCACCAGTCGGCCGCGCTCTACGTCGAGAGCGATCCGCCGACCGGCATCGTCGCGACCGCACGCGTACTCGCCGGCAAGGAACTCTCGTTCAACAACATCGCCGACGCGGACGCGGCGCTCGAATGCGTCAAGGCGTTCGGCAGCGCGCCGGCCTGCGTCATCGTCAAGCATGCGAACCCGTGCGGCGTGGCGCTCGGCGACACGCCGATGCTCGCCTACGAGCGTGCCTATGCCTGCGACCCGACCTCGGCCTTCGGCGGCATCATTGCGCTGAACCGTTCGCTCGACGTGGTCACCGCACGCACGATTCTTGATCGCCAATTCGTCGAGGTCGTCATCGCGCCCGAAGTCGACGAGGCCGCATTGGCGGTTTTCTCCAAGAAACCCAATGTGCGCATCCTGGCGACCGGCCACTGGCCGGAACAGGCCGCCCATACCACCGACCTCAAGCGCATCGCCGGCGGCCTGCTGATGCAGGATGCCGATCGCGACACGCTGCTGCTGTCGGACCTGCAGGTCGTGAGCAAGCGCGTGCCGAACGCGGAAGAACTGCGCGACCTGCTGTTCGCGTGGCACGTCGCGATGTACGTGAAGTCGAATGCGATCGTGTACGCGAAGGGCGGCCAGAGCATCGGCATCGGCGCGGGTCAGATGAGCCGCGTCATCAGCGCACGCATCGCCGCGATGAAGGCCGAGGAGGCCGGCCTCGAAGTCCGCGACAGCGTGATGGCATCCGATGCGTTCTTCCCGTTCCGCGACGGCATCGATACTGCGGCGAAGGCCGGCATCCGCGCCGTGATCCAGCCCGGCGGCTCCCTGCGCGACGACGAAGTCATCGCGGCGGCCGACGAACACGACATGGCGATGGTGTTCACCGGCGTGCGGCACTTCCGCCACTAGAAGCCAGAAAGACGGCGCCTTCGGCCAGGCCTGGCGCCGCTTTCTTCAATTCCACTCGTACAACTTGTAGTACACCGGCGCGACCGGACCTTCTTTCGGATTGCCTTCGAGGCGACCGTCGCCGTCGGTGTCGATATAGGTCTGCGTGATGCCGCTCTTGCCGGTGATGCGGATCATGCTCACCCGACCGCTGGAGCGGTATTCCTCGATCGTGTCGTCGCCCTCCTTGCGAACCGAGACGTCGGGTTTGTCCGCGTTGCGCGCGTCGGCCTTGGCTTTTTCGAGATCGCTCTGCGGCGTCTTGACCCCGGGGTCGTTCATCGCCGGCGGAGGTGCATCGGTGAGATCGGCACGCTGCGGCGGTTTCTCCGCGGCGGGTTTGTCGGAGGCCGCCGAGACCGTCGCGACACCGGCGAACAGCAGGACGGCGAAAAAGGCAGTGCGCTTCATGGTGGACTCCGCGAATGGCTGTGGGCCGGCCTGTGCATCGCTGCAACCGTATCGGACCGGCATGCGGGCAGAATAGCAAATCGGCCTGAATGGACCGATGTCGCCGCGACGTGACGAGGGCGCTTTGTCGTCCGCATTGAAAGGACAGTCACGCTGGGCCAAGCTCGGCGTCTGCAAGGGAGAACATCATGCCGACTCTGGTGCTGATCGACGGGTCCAGCTACCTCTATCGTGCGTTCCACGCGTTGCCGCCGCTGAGCAACGCGGCCGGCGAGCCGACCGGCGCGCTGTTCGGCGTCGTCAACATGCTGCGCACCACGCTGAAGACCAAACCGGATTACGCAGCCTTCGTCTGCGACGCGTCGGGACCGACTTTTCGCGACGCGCTCTATCCGGCATACAAGGCGAACCGGCCGCCGATGCCGGACGAGCTGCGCGCGCAGATCGATCCAATGTGCGAGATCGTGAAGGCGCTCGGCTTTCCGATCCTGCGTGAAGCCGGCGTCGAGGCTGACGACGTGATCGGCACGCTCGCGTTGCAGGCTGCGGCGCTCGGCGTCGACGTCGTCGTATCCACAGGCGACAAGGACATGGCCCAGCTCGTCGGTCCGCACGTCACCCTGAGCAACACGATGACGAATACGACGCTCGACCCGGCCGGCGTATTCGAGAAGTTCGGCGTGCATCCGGCACAGATCGTCGACTTCCTCGCGCTCATGGGGGACAGCGTCGACAACATTCCCGGCGTGGAGAAATGCGGGCCCAAGACCGCGGCGAAATGGCTCGCGGAGTACCAGACGCTCGACAATCTCATGGCAAGTGCCGACAAGGTCGGCGGCAAGATCGGCGAGAACCTGCGCGCCGCACTGCCGCGGCTGCCGCTGTCGCGCCTGCTCGCCACGATCAAGACCGACGTCGCGCTGCCGCAGGGGCCGACCGAACTCGTGCTGCGCGAACGCGACACGGAGTCGCTGCGTGTGCTCTATACGCGCTACGGATTCAATGCGGCGCTCAAGGATCTCGACGGCAAGGGTGGCGGCGAGGAACTGCGCGGCGCGAACGTACCCGCGCAATACCGCAAGCCGGTGGCCGGCGACACGCAGCTCGATCCGGCCCTGTCCGCGCCGGGCAAATACGACTGCATCACCGATGCGCAACAGCTCGAGAGCTGGCTGCAGCGCCTGCAGCTCGCCGAAGTGGTCGCGTTCGACACCGAAACGACGTCGCTCGACCCTTTGCGGGCCGAGATCGTCGGCCTGTCATTCGCGGTACACAGCGGCGAAGCGGCCTATGTACCGCTCGCGCACGACTATCCGGGCGCACCGGCGCAACTCGGCCGCGATGCCGTGCTCGCGATACTGAAACCGCTGCTCGAGGACGAGAGCAAGGCCAAGCTCGGCCAGCACGCGAAGTACGACATCAACGTGCTGTCGCGTTACGGCATCACCGTGCGCGGCGTGAAGTTCGACTCCATGCTCGAGTCCTACGTCTGGAACTCGACCGCGACGCGTCACGACATGGACTCGCTCGCGAAACGCTATCTCGGCTACACACCGATTCCGTACGAGAGCGTGACCGGCAAAGGGGCCAAGCAGATTCCGTTCAGCCAGGTCGATCTCGAGCAGGCGACGAACTACGCCGCCGAAGACGCCGACGTCACGCTGCGTCTGCATCGCGTGCTCTGGGAAAAACTCGATAGCGAACCGAAACTGCGCGAGGTCTACGAGACCATCGAAGCACCGCTGATCCCGGTGCTCGCACGCATGGAGCAGCGCGGCGTACTCATCGACATCCAGGCTCTGCGCGTGCAGAGCAACGAGCTCGCCAAGCGCATGCACGAGATCCAGCAACATGCCTACACGATAGCGGGCCGCAGCTTCAGCCTCGACTCGCCGAAGCAGCTGCAGGCGATCCTGTTCGACGAACTGAAGCTGCCCGTCGTCGTGAAGACGCCGACCGGACAGCCGTCGACGAACGAAGAAGCGCTCGACGCGATCGCCGACCAGCACGAACTGCCGCGCCTGATCCTCGACTACCGCGGCCTCGCGAAGCTGCGCTCGACCTACACCGACAAGCTCGCCGACAACGTCAATCCGCACACGGGCCGCGTACATACGAGCTACGGCCAGGCGATCGCAGCGACAGGGCGCCTGTCGTCGTCGGAACCGAACCTGCAGAACATCCCGATCCGGACCGAGGAAGGCCGCCGCATCCGCCAGGCCTTCATCGCGCCGCCCGGATTCCGCATCCTCGCGGCCGACTATTCGCAGATCGAACTGCGCATCATGGCGCACCTGTCCGGCGACGCCGGCTTGCTCAGCGCTTTCGTCGGCGGCCAGGACGTGCATCGCGCGACCGCGGCCGAAGTGTTCGGGCTGCCGCCCGATCAGGTCGACGCGAACCAGCGCCGCGCCGCGAAGGCGATCAACTTCGGGCTGATGTACGGCATGGGCGCGTTCGGCCTCGCGCGCCAGCTCGGGATTGCGCGCAACGAGGCGAACGAGTACATCGCGCGCTATTTCGCGCGCTATCCCGGCGTCCGCCAGTTCATGGACGACATCCGCGAACAGGCGCATCGCGACGGCTACGTCGAAACCGTATTCGGACGGCGGCTGTATCTCGACGACATCCGCGCGCGCAATCCGAACCTGCGCGCCGGCGCCGAGCGCGCCGCGATCAACGCGCCGATGCAGGGCACGGCTGCGGACATCATCAAGCGCGCCATGATCACGGTCGACGCCTGGCTCGGCGACCGCGCCGATGCGCGCATGCTGATGCAGGTGCACGACGAACTGGTGCTCGAGGTCCGCGAGGACGCGATCGCCGAAATCGGCGACGGTCTGCGCGAACGCATGAGCGCCGCGGCGGAACTTGCGGTCCCGCTCGTCGTCGATATCGGCACCGGCGCGAATTGGGATGAAGCGCACTGATATTTATGCAAGTCATTGATTCAGAACGCGATGAATGAATTCTGAATCGAGCCGGGCGACGCTGCGAACCTTTTCCTCCCTGGACCGTCTTACTTCGCAGGTGCACGCAACGGCACCTGGTTCATTCCCCTCCCTGGATGAACCACCGGAGTCAGGTTCCTCCCCAGACCTGGCTCCGCACCCCAGACCTCGAAGGTCCTCCCCTGGCCTTCGGGGTCTTTCTTTTGGGGCCGCGGCGAACGTGCGCGCCATTGCTCTCGTGCTGTGCTTCTTGTCCCCCGAACCCTGCCGGACGCCTGTGTCGATCGGTCGGGACCGCAGCGTCGCTACGCGCGGCGCTCAGCTCAGATAACCGCCGTCGGCCGCGAAGCTCGCGCCGGTCACGTAGCTCGCCGCGGGCGAACACAGGAACAGGATCAGCGGTGCGATTTCCTCGGGCTGTGCTGCGCGCGCCATCGGAATCGTGCGCAGCAGCATCTTCATGATGTCGGGGTTCTGCGTCAGCGCGCTCGCGAATTTCGTATCGGTGAGTCCGGGCAGCACGGCGTTGACGCGGATCTGCACCGGCGCGAGTTCGCGCGCCCAGGCTTCAGTCATCGAGAGAATGGCCGCCTTGGAGAAAGAGTAGACGCCCTGCCCCGGCGCCGCGCGCCGGCCGTTGACCGAAGCGACGTTGACGATGGCGCCGCCGTGGCCGCGCATGCGCCGTGCGGCCTGCTGCGTCATGTAGAAATAGCCACGAATGTTGACCTCGACGGTCTTGTCGTAGGCCGACAGCGGCATGTCGAGCATGGGACCGAAATACGGATTCGCCGCAGCGTTGTTGACGAGCAGATCGAGCCGCGCGCCCTGCGCGTCGAGTTCAGCGAACAACGCGTCGATCGCGTCGATGTCGCCGATGTGCGCGGGTACTGCGCGCGCCTTGCCGCCCGCGGCGACGATGGCCGCAACGACTTCCTCGCACGCCTCACGGCGTCGGCTCGACACGATGACGTCGGCGCCGTGGCGCGCGAGCAGTTGCGCGGTCGCCGCACCGATGCCGCGACTTGCGCCGGTGACGAGCGCGGTCTTGCCGGAAAGATCGAACAGAATTTCGGTCATCGGAACTCCAACGCGAAATGAGCCCGCAAACGGCGGGAAAAAGCAGCATACGCGACGTCGACGGCGATTTTTCATGCGGCGCGGCGCGGTTTTCGCGCGTCCATCTGGCAGAGTAGCCGCAATCGAACAGACGGGGCGGACATGAGCGCACGACGGGTACTCATCACGGGCGGCGGCAGCGGACTCGGACGCGCGATTGCGCTGCGCTATGCGGACAAAGGCTGGCGCGTTGGACTCGCCGACATCTCGCTGGAACGCGCCGAAGCCGTCGCCGCCGAAGTCCGCGCCCGCGGCGCCGAGGCCGCGACGTTTCACGTCGACGTCGCCAGCGACGAGGCGGTGCTCGCGCTGCGCGACGCGGTCGTCGCGCAGTGGGGCGGCGTCGACCATCTCTACAACAATGCCGGTGTCGCCTCGGCCGGTTCGCTGCTGCAGACCTCGCTCGCCGACTGGCGCTGGATGCTCGACATCAACCTCATGAGTGTCGTGCGCGGCTGCCAGGCCTTCGTGCCCGGCATGATCGCCCAGCGCAGCGGCCACGTGATCAACACCGCGTCGTTCGCCGGCCTCGCCGGCGCCGGCGGCCTGTGTTCGTATTCGGTCGCGAAAGCCGCCGTCGTCACACTGTCGGAAACGCTGCGCGCCGAGCTCGCGCTGGCCGACAGCAACGTCGGCGTGTCGGTGCTCTGCCCGTCCTTCTTTCGCACCAACCTGCTCGAGAATTTCCGCGGTCCGGAAGCGACGCGCAACATGGCGTCCAAGCTCATGGAACGCGCCGCGGAAACCGCCGACGACATCGCCGCGACGGTCGTCGACGCGGTCATGGCCGGCCGCTTCATGATCATCCCCACCGCGCCCGAACGCACGCGCTGGCGACTCAAGCGCTTCCTGCCGGAGTTCTATTTCCGCAAGCTCGTCGCTGCGTTGCGCGCGGCGGGTCGCGCGTGAGCCGCTTCCTGATCTATGGCGCGAATGGGTATACCGGCCGCCTCATCGCGGACGAGGCACTGCGCCGGGATCTCGAACCGACGCTCGCCGGCCGCAATGCCGCCGCACTCGAAGCGATGGGCAAGGAACTCGGACTGAAATGGCGCGCGTTCGATCTGTCCGACGCGGCGGCACTGCAGCGCGAGTTCGACGGTTTTCCGCTCGTGCTCAACTGCGCCGGCCCGTTCAGTGCGACGGCCCAGCCGGTACTCGACGCCTGCCTCGCGACACGCAGCCACTATCTCGACATCACCGGCGAGATCGACGTGTTCGCGCTGTGTCATCGCCATCACGATCGCGCGGTCGAACGCGGCATCGTCGTCGCACCCGGCACGGGCTTCGACGTCGTGCCGACCGATTGCGTGGCCGCGATGCTCAAGCAGCGGTTGCCCGACGCGACCCATCTCGTGCTCGCGTTCGAAGCCGGTGGCGGACCGAGCCCGGGCACGGCCAAGACCAGCGTCGAAGGCCTCGCGAGGGGCGGCCGCGCCCGCATCGCCGGGGAACTGGTGGAAGTGCCGCTGGCATGGAAGTCGCGCACGTTCCAGCGCGACGGCGAAGCGCGCAGCGCCATGACGATACCCTGGGGCGATGTCTACACCGCTTACATTTCCACCAGCATCCCGAACATCGAGACCTATATGACGGTGCCGCCGGCGACGATAGGCCGGGTGCGCCGGTTGCGCTTCATCCGCCCGCTGCTCGCCCTCGGGCCGGTCCAGTCATGGCTCAAGCGGCGCGCCGGCGCCCGGCCGGGCCCCAGCGCCGAACGGCGCGAGCGCAGCGACTGCCGCGTCTGGGGCGAAGTGCGCAACGCGCGCGGCGACGAGGCGAAGATCGAGCTGTCCACGCCGAACGGCTACGCGCTGACGGCGACGGCATCGGTCGGCATCGTCCGCCGGCTGCTGGCCGACGGTGTTCCCGGCGGTTTCTACACACCGTCGCGGCTCATGGGCGCCGAGTACGTGCTGAGCCTTCCGGGCGCACACCTCGTCGGCGCCTGAGACCGAGGCGAGCCCGGCGTTGAAAAGCCGGCGCCGCATCCCCACCACCGTCTCCTGTCCGGGGCTGCCGAGGTCTCGTGACGGATTTTTTCGCGGCAACGACATGCGTCGTTGCTAGACTCGCGCGCCTCCCAGCTGTCCGCATCCCCCTCATGAGCAACGACAACAAGAGCCTCGGGCCGCTGCCCGCCCTGATCTTCTCTTCGCGCTGGCTGCAATTGCCGCTGTATCTCGGCCTGATCGTGGCGCAGGGCGTCTACGTCGTGCAGTTCCTGCGTGAACTCTGGCACCTGCTGCATACCGTCGTACTGCACGGCGGGCTGTCCGAAGCCGCCGCCGCCGCCGGGCAGACCGCCGAGACCGCGATCATGCTGACCGTGCTCGGCCTCATCGACGTCGTCATGATTTCGAACCTGCTCGTCATGGTCATCGTCGGCGGCTACGAGACCTTCGTCTCGCGCCTTCGCCTCGAAGGCCATCCGGACCAGCCGGAATGGCTGTCCCACGTCAATGCCGCGGTACTCAAGGTGAAGCTCGCGACGGCGATCATCGGTATCTCGTCGATCCATCTGCTCGCGACGTTCATCAAGGCGCACGAGCTCGATACCAAGACCATGCTCTGGCAGACGGTGCTGCATCTGACCTTCGTCGTCTCCGCCGTCGCGATCGCGCTGATCGACAAGATCATGTCGCCGCCGAAGCCGGCGACGAACTGAGCGGCCGACGCGCCGGCCTCAGCGCCGGCGCATGATTGCATCGCGTATCGCAGTGTCGGCGGCATCGACGAGATGCAGTTTGCCGTCGGCACCACGCTCGAGTCCGAGCTGTGCGTACACCGCATCCAGCGGCGGAAATCCGCGCCGCGCGGCGAACGCGCGATAGCGCGAGACGAACACGTCGCCGCCGGTCAGCGCATCGAGTCTCGCGACGAATTCGGCCGCGCCCCACTCGCGTTTCTGCGCGAGACAGCAGGCATGAAACCGCTTCAGCGCTTCATCGACGCTGAGCGCGCCCTTGCTGGCGCGGCGCAGCGCCACGTCGGCATCGAGCCAGAACGCCGCGCCGGACCAGTACACCGCGTAGTACGCCTGCTGCGCGTGCATCGCGTCGCTGAGCTCGGCCAGCGTGAGGTCATCGGTCGCGGCGCGGCGGCCGCGCGCGAACCCCGCGTCGAGCTGCTCCCAGGCCTGCTGCGGCGTCAGCAGGCCGCCGCGCGCGCGCAGCACGTTCTGCCAATAGCTCGCGAGCCCTTCGGCCAGCCAGGCGCCGTCGTCGCCGAGATACGGGTGTGCCCAATGCGAAAACTCGTGCACCGCGGTCCAGTCCGCATCGAGCTGGGCGAGCGTCGCGTCCGGATCGACCCAGATATGCACGGCATTGCCCTGACCGCGCAGCGACTGGCCGAAGCCGACCGCCTTGCCACGGCCGCTGCCCGGCAACAGCACGACCTGCGTCTGCGGCAGCGGCAGCTCGCCGTAACCGGTTGCCGTCACGGCCAGTGCACGCCGTATCCACTGCTGCAGGGTCTCGCGTTGCGCCGCGGTCGGCGTGCCGAGCAGCGCGAGCCGCACGTCACCACCGGGCAGACGAATCGACGTCTCGTCGAAACGCCCGATCGCGACGAGCGTGGCCCAGGCGAACGGCGTCGGCGTGACGACGTAGCTCCGCGCCTCGCCGGCACCGGAACGCGTCGGCCACGGCGGCGCGAACGAATAGCCGGGAGGCAAGGCCACGTCGACGCGCGGCGCTTCGTCATCGTCGCCGCTGCGCAGCAGCCACTGCTGCGGAGCGACGAGCAGCGTGTCGCCGACGCGACTGCCGACATCACGATCGCGGCTGTCGGCAACCTCGCCGACGCGAGCGACGTAACTCAGGCATTCGCCGGCGCGCCAGTCGACCGCGCGCCAGCGCGCCTCGCCGATGCGCTCCACGGTGCCCTGCGCGCGCGCAAGCGCCTCGACGTGGTCGGCGCCGCCGCGATGCAGGCGAAATTCGCGCCGTGCCGCCGCCGCATCGACGCAGAGCCGCACGCGCATCCGCTGCGTGACGGGCTCGTAGCTCAGTTCATAGCGCGTCGCCGCCGAGGCCGCCGCGGTCGAAAGACACAGCGCCGCTGCGATCAGGCCGCGCCGCCCAGGTAAAATCACCCGATGGACGTTTCTCATCTGCTCGATCACCTCAATCCTGCGCAACGCGAAGCGGTAACGGCGCCCAGCGGTCACTATCTCGTACTCGCCGGCGCCGGTTCCGGCAAGACGCGCGTATTGATTCATCGCATCGCGTGGCTGCTCGAAGTCGAACGCGTCTCGCCCTACTCCATATTGGCGGTCACGTTCACGAACAAGGCCGCCGGCGAAATGCGCGGCCGCTGCGAAGGACTCATCGAGCACGGCACGCGCGGCCTGTCGATCGGCACGTTCCATGGCATCGCCCACCGCCTGCTGCGTCGGCATTGGCGCGAGGCGCGGCTGCCGGAGACTTTCCAGATCCTCGACGCCGACGACCAGCAGCGCCTGATCAAGCGCGTGATCCAGGGCCTCGACCTCGACGAATCGCGCTGGCCCGCCCGTCAGGCCGCCTGGTTCATCAACAGCTGCAAGGACGAGGGCAAACGCCCCGACGCGATCGAGCACGGCGACAATTCGACCACGCGAACCCTGCTCGACATCTATACGACCTACGAGGCGCAATGCCGCCGCGGCGGCCTCGTCGATTTCGCCGAGCTGCTGCTGCGTTCGCATGAACTCTGGCTCGAGGATGCGGCGCTGCTCGCGCACTACCAGGAGCGCTGGCGCCATCTGCTCGTCGACGAATTCCAGGACACGAACAGCCTGCAGTACGCCTGGGTGCGCGTGCTCGCGGGACAGACCGGCAAGATCTTCGTCGTCGGCGACGACGATCAGGCCATTTACGGCTGGCGCGGCGCGCGCGTGGAAAACGTGCAGCACTTCCTGCGCGACTATCCGAGCGCGAAGACGATACGCCTGGAGCAGAACTACCGTTCGACCGGCACGATTCTCAAGGCGGCGAACGCGGTCATCGCGAACAATCCCGGCCGTCTCGGCAAGCAACTGTGGACCTCGGGCGACAGCGGCAATCCGATAGAGCTCTATGCCGCATACAACGAGCAGGACGAGGCGCGCTACGTGGTCGAGCGCATCCGCGAATACATCGCCGCCGACGGTGCCGCATCCGACGCGGCCATCCTGTACCGCTCGAACGCGCAATCGCGCATGTTCGAAGAACAGCTCAACCAGCACCGCATCCTGTATCGCGTGTTCGGCGGCCTGCGGTTCTTCGATCGCGCCGAAGTCAAGGATGCGCTCGCCTATCTGCGCCTGATCGCGAACCGTCACGACGATGCCGCATTCGAGCGCACGGTGAACACGCCGCCGCGCGGCATCGGCGACCGCACGCTCGAACTCGTGCGCCAGTACGCACGCCGCGATGCGAGTTCGCTCTGGGAATCCGCGCTCGGCATCATAGCCGGCAGCGAGCTCGCGCCGCGCAGCCGCAATGCGCTGCGCGCCTACGTGGAGCTCATCGAAGCGCTCGCGAAGGAAACGCTCGGCGCGCCGTCAGCCGCCGCCGAATCCGACAACGCAGGGCTGTTCGACGCACAGGACGACGCGCTGGATCAGATCGAGGTCGGCCTCACGCTGTCCGAGCAGATGGAAACCGTGATCGCGCGCAGCGCGCTGCGCGACTACTACGAAAAAGACTCGCGCGGCAGCGCCGAAGCGCGCGTCGAAAACCTCGACGAACTGGTCAACGTCGCCGGCCGTTTCCAGCTCAGCGCCGAGGACGAGGAAGCCGGCCTCTCGGAGCTCGCCGCGTTTCTTTCGACGGCCGCGCTCGAGTCGGGCGAAGGCCAGGGAGAGCCGGGCCAGGACTGCGTGCAACTGATGACCTTGCACACGGCCAAGGGGCTCGAGTTTCCGCTCGTGTTCCTGGTCGGCCTCGAAGACGGCCTGTTTCCGAGCCAGAAATCGCTCGACGAACCCGGCCGGCTCGAAGAGGAACGCCGCCTCGCCTATGTCGGCATCACGCGCGCGCGCGAACGCCTCGTGCTGAGCTACGCGGAGCAGCGTCGTCTGCACGGCATGGAAACCTATGCGCGGCCGTCGCGCTTCCTCAACGAGATTCCACGCGATCTGCTGCACGAAGTGCGACCGCGCGTACAGGTCAGCCGACCGGCGTACAACAGCCGCTATCACCACGCCGACCTCGACGAATCGCCGAGTCTCAAGCTGGGCCAGCGCGTGATCCATGCGAGCTTCGGCGGCGGTGTCGTGACCGACTACGAAGGCGTCGGCGAACACACGCGCGTCCAGGTCAACTTCGAGAACGCCGGTTCGAAGTGGCTAGTGCTCGCGTACGCGAACCTGCAATCGGCCTGAGCGCTGCGCGACCGGCGCCGCACGCCGGGTTGCGCCGGACATCGCGAACACCGCAACCGACTGCGCTACGTCTGCGCGAGATCCGGAAAGCGCAACGGTTCCGCGAGATCTCCGATGCCGCGCACGAACAGCGGCGATCCCGTGCAGGCGCCGACGGATTTCGCCGGCGTCCACCAGCGCCGCGGCGAGAAACCGGATTCGATCCGCACGATCGGCGCATCGATCAATGGCGGCAGCCGCCGCGAGATCGAACGGCCGGCGCGCGACGAGATCGCGCAGCACCAGCGTGTCGCCGCGTCGCTCGACAGCCAGGAGTATCCGCGAATAGCCGCGGCCGCGCCGCACGGGATGCGTCGACACCGCGCCCAGCTGATAGCCGCGGCACTCCTCGCCGGCGACGAGGAGGCGCATGCGCGTGAGTCCTGTGCTCGCGACGGCCTCGCCGTCGTGTTCGAGCAGCCAGGCTTCGTCATCGTCGTTCCAGCCGCCGCGCTCGTCCCAACGGCGGAAATCCACGCCGCGAAACGTGAGTGGCACGAAAGCATGGAACCGCTCGTGCGCGGCATGATCGCCGCGACGAACGCGGCGAATCTCGATGGTCATCGCACAGTCCGCATCGCGGCGTCCGTCTGCCGAACCGTGCAATCAGCCCTTGTCGCGGGCGAACGATCAGGAAGGTCGACGCTTCGTCGTGCGCCGCGTCGATCCGCCGCGCGTGCCCGTCACGGCCTTGGCCGCTTTCTTCGCGGCCTGCTTCACCGCCTTGGCTGCACCGCCAGTGCCGACCGCCGCGCGCGGCGCCAGCGGATTCTTCTCGGGAACGTAGTCGCCGATCGTCGACTTCAACGGACAGACGGCGAATACCGGACACTTGCGACAGCCGACCGCGAGCGCGACAGGACACAGAACCATGGCTTGTTCCCCTACGTGGCACCGGGACGCGCCCGGATCGCTGCGTGGACGCCGGACACTCGTCGAGGCCGGCAGGCGGGAGAACGATAGCGCGAACCGGCAACGAAAAAACCGCCCCTGCGGGCGGTCTTCCCGGTCCCTCCCTGGACGCCGCGCGTCAGCCGCGGCCGCCGCGCGAGCGGAACTCGCCGAGCGCCTGCGCGATGTCGTCGGCCATGGGCTCGATGACTTCGCGCGCCTTTTCGGACGCGTTGAGCGAGGTGAAACTGACCTGTTCGGTCCAGCCCGGCCCCAGCGCGCGGCGTCCCTTGAGCGCGAACGCGCGCATCGAGACCTGCGCCGTATACAGGGTCGAGGCCTGACCGTAGTACGTGAGCACCTGCGAGCCGACCGGACGCACGAACACGACGATGGCCGCGTTGGCCTTGCCGGCGAGACGGCCGAGGTCGCCGTCGCTGTCGTCACGCGTGCGCCCGCCGTCGATCACGTTGAAGCCCGCGCGCTGCAATGACCGCGTGATTTCCTGGCGTGCCGGACCGGCAATCACGGCGTCGCCGCCGACGAGCACGGCCACGGTGGGCACGCGCGGCTCGACCGGTGCCGACGGGGAATCTTCCGGCGGATTCGCGCGCGCGATGCGCGTGCTCGGCGGATCGTCACGCGCAATGCGCGGCGCCGGCGCGCCGTTCTCGCTCGCGCGCGCCGCCGCGAGATCACGCAGTGCGTCGACGCGCGACGCGCGCGGCTCGGGGCCGTCGGCCGCCGACGTAGTCGGCGCATCGGTGCTCGCGACGGTCTGCGTCGCGGACGGATTCGTGTCGGCCGGCGTCGACGGCGGGGTATTCGCCGGCAGGGTCGACGCGGTCGCCGTCGGATCGGTCGCCGGCGTATTCGAAGCCGTGGCCGTCGCCGGCGCATCCGGTGTCGCCGCCGGCAGAGCAGCGACCGTCGACGGGCTCGTCGTAGGTGCGGTCGTCGCCGTCGTGGCCGGCGCGGTCGCGGCCGGCGTCGTCG
>CAMLSI010000074.1 GCA_946482585.1 uncultured Lysobacteraceae bacterium | reverse complement strand
CGCCTGCTTCGCGGCGGTCGCTTTCGCGAGCCGTTCGGCCATCTCCGGAAACACGTAGCGGGTCTTGAGCTGTTTGCCGAGCGCGGCGACGACCGCCGCGCGCGCGTCAGCGTCGATCGGCGCGGACTTCGCGGCGGGTTGCTGCGCCAACGCGGTCGTCGTGGCAGTCAGGCAGAGCAGGAGAGCGGAAAACGTGGAAGCCATTCGCATTGCGATCCCTCGTCAGGCGGTGTGGAGAAGCGGCACGCGTGGACATGCGGCTGTCATGGCCGCACGGTTCGCGTGTCCGACTCCGGATGCACGTGTTGGAAGAACGGTCGCAGGAGTGCCTGAATCGGCTACGGCGGCGACGTCGAGCATTGCCGTCCGCCGCGCGGCTGCCATCTCGGCCGATCCGAAGCGCTGCGACAGCGCTCTCCGACACTGACGTCGTCGCGCAGGGCAGGCTCGACGCATTCACGGACGAGCGTCGGCTTGCCCCGTGCGACGCTCCATCCCTCTGGATCGTGTACGGAGAACCCTATGTCCTTGATCGACTCGGTCGTGCGCGCTGTCGCGTGCGCGACCTTCATGACGGTCGGCGTGTCTGCAGTGACGCACGCCGAAGACACGCGCAATTTCCCAGCCGCCGATGCGGCCGCACTGCTCGCCGCGGAGGCTGGCGATACGAAGTCCGCCGC
Organism: uncultured Lysobacteraceae bacterium; assembly: GCA_946482585.1. The sequence continues at coordinate 14,139 of CAMLSI010000074.1, read as the reverse complement.
CGTGTGCGACGGTGTCCACGACACTGCCACACTGCAGGCGCTGCTCAATGCCGGAAAGAATACGAGTACCGGCGTCTACGAGCCCACCGTCGTCGAGGTCCCGATGCGACCCGACGGCTGCATCATCAGCGCGCCGCTCAAGGTGTATTCGAACACGCGCATCGTCCAGAACGGTCTCGTGAAACTCGTCGGCTATGTCGCGCCGACGCCGACCGAGCAGCACGGCATGTACACCATCGTCGACGGCAGCCAGAACGTCACGATCGAAGGTTCGGGCACGCTCGACGGCAATCGCAGCGCCTACGCAACGGGCATGTGCTGCATGGGCGGCATCGTCGCCGGCGGGCCGCAAGTCGGCGACTACACCGCGAACGTCAAGAACATCACGATCCGCGGTCTTCGCATCATCAACTCGCCGATGTGGCCCGTGTCGATCGACAACGCGACGAACGTGAAGATCGATTCGGTCACCGCAGACAATTCCGTGTCGACATTCCAGGTCGCACACAATTCGACCAACGTGTCGGTGAGCAACGTACACATCTCCGATTCGGACGACATCGGTTTCTCGTTCTATCGCGGTGTCACGAACGCGAGCCTGACGAATTCGACCGTGCACGACACCGGCGGCGCCGCGATTTCGGTCTACACCGACGCGCCCCCCGGCGTTGCCGCGGCCCGGCCGAGCGCGGACATCGACATCGTCGGCAATGTGGTCTACAACGCCCACGCGGGCATCGACGTCAATGGAGGCGACAGCGCCACGTCGCGCAATGTCAACATCAGCAGTAACGTCGTGCATCACAACCGGATCGCCGGCATCGCGTTGTCGCCGTGCACCAACTGCCAGATCGTCGGCAACCTCATCCACGACGACGGCACGTTGATCGCCGAGGAAGAAGGTACGTGGTACGTGCCCGGTATCTGGATCGTCAATTCGCCGGGCGTCAACGTCGCGAGCAACACGATCTTCAACGAAGGCAAGGGTTACGTGCCCGGTACCGGCACCGTCAATGGCTACGGCATCATCGTCCAGGATTTCATTCCGGGTGCGCCGGCCACGTCGCGCCTGACGATCACCGGCAACAACATCTACGACGACCAGGCTACCAAGACCATGGATCGCGCGTTCATCGGCACGATCGCCAATCCGGCGTCGGTCACGACGAACACGCTGGGCGCAACGCTCAGCCCCCGCGACGGTTTCGTCTACGCAACCGGCAGCGTGGTCTCGAACATCAACATGCCGTAGCGCGAACGCGTCCGCTTCATCGCGCCCCTCGCCCTGCTGACGATGCGAGCCCGGCCGCCCCTGGTAGCCGGGCTTCGCATTCCGCACAATCGCGCGATGCGAAGCCGCCCGACATTCTCTGAAGCAGGCGCGGCATGAGGCAGGAGCGCCTGCTGCCGCTGATCGTCGCCTGCGCGCTGTTCATCGAGAACATGGATTCCACCGCGATCGCGACCGCGCTGCCGGCGATCGCGAGCGACTTCGGCACCTCGCCGATCGCGCTCAAGCTCGCGCTGACCACCTACCTCGTCGCGCTCGCCGTGTTCATTCCGGTCAGTGGCTGGATCGCCGATCGCTATGGCGCGCGCAGCACCTTCATGCTCGCGATCGGCGTGTTCCTGCTGGGCTCGATCGGCTGCGCCGCGAGTTCGTCGTTGCCGACGCTCGTCGCCGCGCGCTTCGTGCAGGGCATGGGCGGCGCGCTGATGGTGCCGGTCGGCCGGCTCGTGCTGCTGCGCACCGTGCCCAAGAGCGAGCTCGTCGTCGCGCTGAGCTGGCTCACGATACCGGCGCTGGTCGGGCCCATGCTCGGACCGCCGCTCGGCGGTCTGATCGTCACCTGGTTCGACTGGCGCTGGATCTTCCTGATCAACCTGCCGATGGGCGTGCTCGGCATCCTGCTGGCATGGCGCTACGTGCCCAACCTGCGCGAGCCGCCGGGGCCGCTCGACGGCGTCGGCTTCGCGCTCTCGGGTCTCGGCCTGGCGCTCGCGCTGTTCGGCTTCTCGACGATAGGCCGCCACCTCGTGCCGCTCTGGGTCGCGTTCGGCTGCCTGATCGTCGGCGTCGCGATGCTCATCGCCTACGTGGTGCATGCGCGGCAGCATCCGCAGCCGCTGCTCGATCTCGGACTGTTCCGTCAGCCGACGTTTCGCGCCGGCGTCGTCGGCGGATCGCTGTTCCGCATCGGCGTGGGCGCGACGCCGTTCCTGCTGCCGCTGATGCTGCAGCTCGGCTTCGGCCTGAATCCGCTGCAGTCGGGCCTGATCACGTTCGTCTCGGCCGCAGGCGCGATGTTCATGAAAACACTCGCGGCCAGCATCCTGCGCCGCTTCGGTTTCCGCCGCGTGCTCATCGTCAACGCACTCGTCGCGTCCGCACTGCTCGCCGGCTACGGGCTGTTCCGTGCCGACACGCCGCACCTGTTCATGTCGGCCGTGCTGCTGATCGCCGGCTGTTTCCGCTCGCTGCAGTTCACGAGCTTGAACGCGATCGCCTACGCCGACGTGGAGCCCGCGCAGATGGGGCAGGCGAGCAGCCTCGCCGGCATGATGCAGCAGCTGTCCCTGAGTGTCGGCGTGGCGATCGGCGGCTACGCGCTGCAACTGGGTTCGGCGTTGAGCGGCGTGCCCGAAACCGCGTCGACGAATTTCACCATCGCCTTCGCCGTCGTCGGCGCCTGCTCCGCGCTGTCGTTCTGGTCGATGTGGCGCCTGCCGGCCGACGCGGGCCACGAGATGGCCGGCAAGGCGAAACCCGGCGGCGAGATCGCCGAACCCAAGGTCGCGCAGCGGCCGGCGACGTGAGTGGATGAAGAATCGACGCGGGAAAAGGGAAGGACTTTTTCCCGCATCGACCAACGTCACCGTCCGTTGCACGAGAAACCATTTCCAGTGCGAGCACGCGCAGGACTAGACTGCGCCGCTTTCCCTGCTGGAATTTCCGTGGACCCCCTCTACCGCCGCGGCCTGATCTACGCGCTTGCGGCCTTCGTGCTCTGGGGCATCGCGCCGGCGTACTTCAAGCTGATCCAGCAGGTGCCGCCGGCCGAGATCATCGTGCACCGGATCCTCTGGTCCAGCGTGCTCATGGCACTCGTGCTCGGCGCCACACGGCGCTTCGTCGGCTGGTCGTATTTCCGCGACAACCCGCGCGTGCTCGGCACGCTCGTGCTCACCTCGTTGCTGATCAGCGGCAACTGGCTCACCTTCGTCTACGCGGTCAACAGCGGCCGCATGCTCGATGCGAGCCTCGGCTACTACATCAATCCGCTCATCAACGTGCTGCTGGCCGTGCTGTTCCTCGGCGAACGCTTGCGGCCGCTGCAGCTCGCCGCCGTCGCCCTGGCGATGCTCGGCGTCGCGTACCAGGTGGTCGAGCTCGGACGCCTGCCGTGGATTTCGCTGGTGCTCGCCTTCAGCTTCGGCTTCTACGGCCTGCTGCGCAAACGCGTGGCGCTCGACGCGCTCAACGGTCTCGGCATCGAGACGCTGCTCGTGGCGCCGCTCGCGCTGATCTACTTCGCGCAGCTGTGGACCACGGGACACGCGCAGTTCCTGCACGTGTCGCGCTCGCTCGATCTGCTGCTGATGGCGGCCGGCATCGTCACCACCATTCCGCTCGCGCTGTTCGCCGCGGGTGCGCAGCGCCTGCCGTATACGACGATAGGCTTCCTGCAGTACATCAGCCCGTCGATCGGCATCGTGCTCGCCGTGGGCTTCTACGGCGAACACTTCGGTCATGCACGTGCCGTGACCTTCACGCTGATCTGGCTCGGCCTCGCGCTGTTCAGCTGGGACGCGTGGCGCGCGCGGCGCGCCGCCGCGTAGACACCGTCACGCGCAGACGCGCGCGCGCACCGCGCCGAGATCGCGCACCGGCCGCACTTCGATGCTGCCCGTGCGCGTCCACGGAAATTCCGAGGCGATGCGCACGGCCTCGTCCATGTCGGCGGCTTCGATCAGGTTGAAGCCCGCGAGCATTTCCTTGGTCTCCGCGAACGGGCCGTCGTGTATGGCGACCTTGTCGTTGCGCAGCCGCAGCGAGCGTGCGGTCGGCGCCACTTCCAACTGCTGCGAATCGATCACCGTGCCCGCGGCGCGCAGTTCGTCGGTGTGCCGGATGCATTCGCGCATGAGGCGATCGAACTCGCCGGGCGGCAGCGCATTGAGCAGGTTCTCGTCGGTGTAGATCAGCAACATGAAGCGCATGGGCGACAGCTCCGCGGGCAGGGGAACGCCGACGATAAGCCGAGGCGCCGGCACTCGCCAGTGCGGATGGCGGGGGCGTGCGGTATCACTGGTGTCGCGCTGATCCCTGCAACACCGTCCGCCCGTATGTGCACGCAATCCAGCCGCACTGCGGGAACCGACATGTCACTGCGCATCACCGCTGCTGCCTTCGCCCTCGCGTTCAGCACGCTCGCCGCCGCCGAAGGCAGCCTCGACACTCGCTTCGGCGCCGCGGCCAACGGCCGCGTCGTGCTGCCGTTCGATCTCGGCTCGCCGCCGAGCGATCAGGCCGCCGATCTGCTCATCGACAGCGACGACCGCCTCTACCTCGTCGGCTCCGTGCGCGATGCCGACGGCGACCTGCAGACCGGCATCACGCGACTGCGCACCGACGGCCGCATCGATACGACCTTCGGCGTGCAGGGGCAGGGCGTCAGCCTCTTCGCCGCCGAGCGCGTGCCCGTCGCCGCGGCGTTCGGCAGCGACGGCAACATCCTCGTCGCCACGCGCCTGACCAGCCCGACCGCCACCGCGTTCGGCGTCTGCAATCACGCGCGCCACAGCGGGCTGGTCATTCCCCTGCCGGGCGTCGGCACCCCTCCCTGCATCAACTACACGCCCGTCGCCGGCCGGCACAACTACGTCAACGACATCGTCGTGCAGCCCGACGGCAAGATCGTGCTGATCGGCTATTCCTACAACCTCGCGAACCGGCCCGTCGGCGCCATCATGCGGCTCAACCCCGACGGCAGCCGCGACACGAGCTTCTCCGGCGACGGCCAGATCACGCTCGACTTCGGCGACACCACGCAGTTGTCCGCCGGCCTCTGGCACGAAGGCGACATCGACGGCCTCATGCTCTGCGGCACCGTGCGCCGCACCAACGTCCAGCACGACGACATGCTGCTCGCGCGCCTCGATGCGCAGACCGGCGAACTCGATACCACCTTCAGCTTCGGCAACGGCTGGCGCAACTACGACTTCGATCTGGGTACCTACAGCGAAGGCTGCAGCGCCATCGCGAAGGACCGTCTGGGCACGATCTTTCTGGCCGGCTACGCTTTCGACAACGTGCAGCTGCGCGGCGCCATCCTGCAGGTCACGTCCGGCGGCAATCCCATGCAATCGTTCGGCAACGTCGTGCTCGGCACCGGCACGAGCTTCAGCATCAGCGACATCCAGCTGCGCGGCAACGGCCGCCCCGTCGTCGCCGGCACACGCTGGCAGAACGGCCAGTCCGACTGGCACGTCGTCGCCTTGCGCAGCGACGGCACCCCAGACCCCGCATTCGGCAGCAACGGCAGCCGCACCATCGACTTCAACCTGCCTGGCCAGAACGACTACGTCGCCGGCCTGGCGATCCAGAACACCCGCGTCGTCATCGCCGGCTCCGTCCTCGCCGGCGGCGCCAACACCTACGACTTCGCCGCGGCGCGACTGGATGCGGATGTGATCTTCGCCAACAGTTTTGCGAATTGAATGGCGGCGCGGAGGCGCACACGACGGACGCAGTCGTGCGCCAGAAAGCGAGGCCTAGCCGCCATCGTGCGGTCGCCGTCGGCGACCACACGCCACCAGACCTGCGATCGATACCCAGCCACGCGCCCGGTAGCGTGTGCTCGCGCCAGCGAGCGCACGATCGAGGTCGATGCCGACCGTCATCGTGCGTCTTATGGCGACCACGCGTGACGTCTGTCGGAAATTTCCCAGAGCAGGTTGCGGGATGGATGGGATGTTCGAGTGAGCGTGCCGCGCTACCGTGACGACATGGCGACGTATCGACGTGAATGCATTCCGGGCGCGACATGGTTCTTTACCGTTGCGGCCTATCGGCGGCAACGGCTGCTGACGGAACCCGCCGTGATAGCGGCCTTGCGCGACGGCATGCGGACCGTGCGCGCGGCGCATCCGTTCAACGTAATCGCGCTGGTCGTGTTGCCGGATCATCTGCACGCCATCTGGTCGTTGCCTCAGGGTGATGCCGACTTCGCCGTGCGCTGGTCCTTGCTCAAGCGTCATGTCAGCCGGTGTGCACGACCATGGCTCACGGTGCCAAGGAGCGCCTCGCTGTGCCAACGTGGCGAGCTGGGACTATGGCAACGACGCTTCTGGGAACACCGCATTCGCGACGAACAGGACATGGATCGCCACCTCGACTATGTCCACTACAACCCGGTCAAGCATGGCTATGTGCGTCAGGCGAGGGATTGGCCGCATTCGAGCTTCCATCACTATCTCGAACGCGGGTGCTATCCGGCGGATTGGGGCATTGCGCATGCGCCGCCAGATCCTGTGCGCACCCGGTAGCGTGTGCTCGCGCCAGCGAGCGCACGATCGAGGTCCAGACACCCCGGCCCATCGTGCGGTCGCCGATGGCGACCACACGCTACCGACGACGTACGCCGCGCCGCGCGCGTTCCCGGTCGGACACACCCGGTAGCGTGTGCTCGCACCAGCGAGCGTACGATCGAGGACGTACGCGCGCCGCGCGCGTTCCCGGTCGGACACACCCGGTAGCGTGTGCTCGCACCAGCGAGCGCACGATCGAGGTCCAGACATCCCGGCCCATCGTGCGGTCGCCGTCGGCGAGTTTTTCTTCTCAGCGCCGGATCGCCGCGTCGCAGAGCCTCGTAATCACCGCGCTGCCTTTGCGTGCCTCGTCGTCATCGGCCGGCGCGAATTCCGTGATCGTGAGACCGACGATGTCCGCGTCGCGCGCGATGCGCGCGAGCAAGGCGACCGCGTCGTCGACGGCGAGGGTGCCGTCGGGATAGGCGACATGCGAAAACTCGCGCGGATCGAGCACATCCAGATCGAAATGGATATGCACTGGCCCGCCGATCGGCGCGTCCGGATCGAAAAACTTCAGATCCAGTTCGCGCTGCAGCGCCCAGTCGCCGTCGTCGCCGATCCGCGCGCCGACATAGCGGAAGCGGGACGGATCGACCGGTGCGCCCAGGAAAGGCCGCATGGGCTCAGGCGCGCGTCCGAGGATCGCACTCACCGGCATGCCGTGGAAATTGCCGCTGGGCGTCGTCGCGGGGGTGTTGGCGTCGAGATGCGCATCGACCCAGATCACGCGCAAGCCCGGATGCACGCCGTTGAGATAGTCGATCACCGCGACATCCACGGCGCAATCGCCGCCGGCCGTCAGCACGCGCCGCGCACCGGAGCGCGCGAGAATCGACTGGGCGCTGCGGAACTGCGTGAAGATCGCTTCCCAGCGCCGAACACCGTGAGCCATGTTCGCGGCGTCGCCGCCCGACGGCACCTGGACCAGCGGCGCGTACCGTGCGCATACCGCAGCGGCGGCTGCGGCACCGCGCGGGAGATTCTCGTGCCGGCCCGATCCTTGCCATTGCGAATAGGCGAGGCCGAGGTCGAACGCTATTTGCGACGATGGCATCCGTTTCGCGCTCCGTTCCCATCGTGACTTTTCGAGGATGCCACACTTCCCGTGTGCGTTCCGTAGCGATCGCGTATCACCGTCGCCGATCGGACCTACACTCCGACTGCACGCAGCAACCGGACCACTGCCATGCAGGACGCGCTTCCGTGGATCGTCTCCGGCGCGATCGCCGCCGTGGTGCTGTTCATCGCCACGCTGGTCGTCATCGCGAATCGCCGGTACGCGCGCATCGTCGCGCATCTGCGAACGCACGGCATCGACAGCCATGCGCGGGTCGTGGATGCGCGACGCAGCGGTGTCCGCGTGAACAACCAGCGCGGCTGGGTGCTGGTTCTCGTCTGGCGTCATCCCGATACCGGCGAAGAACACGCGCTCGAATCCGACCTGGTCTGGCGCGACAACTATGTGTTCGATTCGGTGCGTGCGAATCTCAAAGACATCGGCGAACTTCCCGTACGCATCGACCCCGCGGCGCCCGAGCAATTCCACGTGGTGGATGTGTCGTCACTGAAGCAATGACGGAAACGGCGTCGCGAAACCGAGAGACTCCTGCACGGGGTCGCCCAGCCTGCCGCTCGACGCGCGTACGGCGCCGCGACCGGCGCCGTACGTGAGCCGGCCCCCCTGGGCTTGCGGTAGCTATTCGTCCTCGCCGCTCTGCCAGGCGGCCCGCATAGTGCTGCGCACCGTGGACGACCATGTCGTCGGGAACGGGTCGCGCGTGTGCAGGGTCGCGCGCGTGCACGGGCCTTTCTTGCCGTACGGGCAGGTCGTGCCTTCCGTGGTCGTGCCCACGTCGATGATCGTGGGGTCGTAATCCACCGGGAAGGTCCGGCCGCCCAGATGCACCGTCAGCGTGCCGCTCTCGAACGCGACGCCGGCGGCGCCCATGAAGGTGCCCGCGAGTTTCGCGTTGCTGAAGTCGGCGCCATGCAGGAACGCCTGAGTGAGGTTCACCGCGACGCCGTCGTAGGTCGACAGATCCGCGCCGACGAAATTCGCGTCGACGAGGAAGGCGTGGTCGAACTTGGCGCCGCTCATCTTCTTCTGCTCGACCGCGCCGAAGGCCGCGCCGCGCAGATAGGCATTGGCGAAGTTGGTGCCGACGAGCGTGGCGCCGTTGAACTGGGTTTCGTCCATGCGCGCGCCGGAGAAATTCGTGTGGCTGCAGCGGGCATCCGTGAAATCGCTGCCCTGCAAACGCGCGCCGCCGAAATCGGTCGGTGCGAAATCGGGCTCGATGACGGCATCCAGGTGCGCGCCGCGGAACGAGGCCAGCGGCAGCGTGGCGTTGACGAAGCTCGCGCCGCGCAGGATCGCCTCGTCGAATTTCGAACTCGTGCCGAACGTGACGCCGGCCAGGGCGATGCCCGTGAGGTTGGCGTTGCGTGCATCGATGGCCACGTCGTTGGGCACGTTCTCCATGGTCGCCCAGTCGAAATGCATGTGCCGCCAGTTCGGGCCGACCAGCGCGTAGTTGAGCGTGGCGTAGGAAAAGCGCAGCGGCGCGTCGGCGGTCGAGGTGAGCGCCAGCGGAACACCGCCGTGCTTGATCGTGCGCAGGTCGCAATACGAAAAATCGCAGCCTCCGCCCGTGACGCCCTTCAGTGTCGTGTCGAGCATCGAGGCCTCGATGAAGCGCGTGCGCTCCAGCGTGGCGCCCTCGAACGTCGCGCCGTCGAGCAGCGTCTTGCGGAACATCGCCGCTTTGAACGAGGCGTTCTTCATTACCGTGCCCGTGAGCAGCGCGCCGCTGAAATCCGAACGGCCGAAATCCACGCCGGTCAGATCTTCGTCCGACAGATCCACGATCGCCTCGCCGGCCGCGGAGAAGTCGAAATGCGTCACCTTCTTCGACGTCTTGATCTCGTCGATGCCGTCGCCGAGCTGCATGAGCGTCCACATCGGGCCTTCGCGCAGCGTAGCGTTGAGATTGGTGACGTAGCGCGCGCCGGTGATCTCGTCGACTTCGCGCAGGCGCACCGAAGACGCTTCGAGAAAACGCCATTTCGCGCTGGCTTCCGTCTCCAGGTAGAACCGCAACTGCGCCTTGCCGCTCGCACGCGTCTTGCGCAGCAGGGGGAGATCGAAGCGCATGATGCCGATCGGCAGAACGGCAGGCTGAAAGCGGCCCGGGTCGGTGGTGACTTCGACCATCGCCATGTAGTGGTTGGTCGCCAGCGCCTCGCCGTTGCAGGCCTGCAGGACGAAGGTGCCGTCGCCGCGGTCGATGGCGAAGAACATGCAGGCTTCCGGCGGCAGCGGCACGCGCCTGCCGGTGAGATCGAGGATGTCGGTGCGGTCCTTGCTGATCAGACCCACGCGCCGCTCCCAGAGCACGAGCTTGCGGCCGTCGATGACCAACGAATACTTGCCGGCGAATCGTTTCATGCGCGCTTCCCCTGGTTGGCTTGTTTCACGTTATTCGCCCGATTCGCTCTGCCGTTTCGGCGGCGCGGGCGGCCGCCATTGACTGATGCCGGGTTCCGGCCGCCGCGAGGCGTGGTCGAGCACCTCGTAGTTCATCGCGAAGATGTTGCGCAGCAGATCCACGGTGATGCGCGCCGCGGTGAAGTTCGGCGTGGACGTGAGAAACGCGCCGGAAGGGTCGTACAGATCGAGGCGGTAGTCGCTCGGCAGCTTGCCGGCACCGGTGTGGCCGAGAAGGAAGAGATGGCCCTTGGCCTCGACCGCCATGTCGAGCAGCGAGAAATCGGGATCCTTGCGCAGTTCCAGGAACGGCGTGGGTTTCTGCGCGGCCGCATCCTTGAAATACGCCACCGGATTGCCGTTCACGTCGAAGCACTGGATGCGGCTGTTGCCTTCCTCGAGCACCAGCACGCGGCCGTCCAGCGCGAGCGCGATGGCCAGCGGCGACAGCATCAGGCCCGCGCGCTTGCCCTCGCCGGAATACAGCGTCGCCATCGGCGCATCGACATCGTCCACGCCCTTCTCCGGCAGCTCGACGCGATAGAGCTTGTGGCGGCCGCGGCGGATGGCGAACACGTAACCGTTCGGGTGCACCACCATGCCGTCGACCGCATCGGGAAAGCGCCCGAAGCTGTCGCCGGTGCCCAGATTGAACTGCGGCGCACGCGTGTGATTCAGCATCACGCGGCGCAGGTGATGGCCGCCCGCGGGATTGGTGTCTTCGTCGTAGATGCCGCGCGTGGGATCGAGCAGGAAATTGCGGCCGCTGCCGTCGTCGGGCGAGACCAGGTCATACGCGATGCCGCCGCTGGCCGTGGTGCCGATGGCCGGCGTCGCGTAGCGATCCTCCGGGTGCTGCAGCACCGAGAGATTCTGCAGCGTGAACAGGCTCGCGCTCGTGGGCGGCTTGCGCGGATCGTCCGGCGGCAGATCCAGATCGGTGGCCTGCCAGGCATAGCCGACGAACTGCGAGTACTGCGCCATGGTGATCGCGTGACGCTTTTCGATCTTGCCGCGGATGGGCCACGACGTGGTCTTGGTCGCCTTCGGCGCCGGGCCGGCCTGCCACACGTGCCGGTTGTCGCGCAGCACGATCTTCTGCAGATGCTCGTACACCGACCAGCGTCCCAGCGGCACTTCGTTCACCGCGATCTCGATCGGCGGAACGACCAGGCGCGCGCCGCCCGAGTTGCCTTCGGCCTTCATCCACTCGCTGGCGCCCTGGCCCGACTGCCAGTCGTTCTCGGCATAGAAGAACACCAGCACGCGCAGGTTGCCGGCGGCCGGCACATCCTTGAATTCGACCACGATGTCTTCGCTGATCGTTTCCTTGGGCAGCGCCTTGACGAGCTTGGGCAAGGTCGCGCCCGAGTCGTAGGTGACGACCACGCCCAGATGATGGTGGTGATCGGGGAATTTCTTGTAGACCTTGCTGGACGTGATGGTGATGCGCAGATCGATGCTGCGCGTGATGTCCGTGCGGTGCGCGCGCGGCGACTGGCGGATCGCGTTGTTGGTCTGCGCGAGTTGCGCGACCGTGGCCGCGGTATCGGCAAGGAACAGCGCGACATTGATGAAGGGAATGGCCTTCTTCGCGCCGCCTTCGAGGATTTTCGAAGCGATGTATTCCGACAGCTTGCCCAGGCCCGCCTTGGCGATCACCGGGATCAGCTTCTTGCCGATCGTCGCGACCGCCTTGGCCGGGTTGTCGGCGATGTAGAAGCTGGTGAACGCCGCGAGCAGGGCGCCGAGGATCGGCTTTTCGCGCAGGAGTTTGAGCAGGCCGCCCGAGGCGGTGAGGCCGGCGCCCGCCACCAGCATCACGACCGGCATCGCCATCTCCACCACCACGGTCATGATGGCGCCCGGCGGGCAGGCGACCGGATGGTTGCGCCCCTGGCCGAGACCGCCCCAGACGAAGCGCACCATCGCCGCATCCATGGGCACCGGCACACTGAGATGGGACGAATCCGCCGGCAGCGGAATGCCCATCATGGTCTCGACCGGCCCGACCATGTCGACGTAGCGCAGGGTCGCGTGGTCGTCGAAGCTGGTGCCGGGAATCGGAAAACGCGAGGTCCAGTTCGGCGGTGCCTTCGGCCGTCCCGTCGCATCGAGAAATTCGACATAGGCCGACAGATGCCGCAGCCAGTGGTTCTTCACCACCACCATCAGGTTGCCGTTGCTGCCGCCGTCGCGCACCAGCACCGCGTGCACCTTCTTCAGTGCGCTGGGCGTGCCGATCGCGAAGTACGCGCCCTCGACGGGGCCATCCGTCGTGCTGACCAGATACTGCAGCGCGCTGCCATCGGCATTCAGGCGGCACTCGCCCTGCGCGCGGCGCGACGAACCTTGTGCAGCCAGTGACACGGAATACAGGCCTGTTTTACCGGCAACCGGAACCAGCGGCCCGGAGATGGTGCCGAACACCAGATGCAGACGCTGCGCGGCCAGTGCCTTCTGCGCCGCGTCGTCGAACGGGCCGACGGCGAGATTGTCTTCGCTCGACCACACGCCATCGGCGCGCCAGTTGTTGCCCGGCGCGGCGGGCGTGAAACGCACGTCCGGCTCGAACTGCAGACCGTCCGACGGCGTGAGATTCTTCAGGCGCCAATTCACGTCGCCCGCGGCGCGCAGCAACTCCGGCTCCGCCGCGACCTGCGGCTTCGGCTTCACGCTGCCGGAATAGTCCGCCACCGTGCTGCCGTACTCGACCGACCACGCCTGATTGCGCAATTCCTCCGCCTGCTTGGCCAGCACCAGCGCGCGCGACAAGGCCGCGGGCAGGGCTGCCGCCACGGCCGGGTGCAGCTCGGTCACGAACACCGGCTCGCCCTCGTCATCCACAGCCGGCTGATCGCCGTCCATGGCGCGCACGGGGTACGACCAGTCGTCCAGATGCGCCGCGATCTGGTCGATGAGAATCGTCGACTTCGACAGCGCGCGGCGGATGCAGGCCTCGATGACCGTGACCGGCCCGCCGGTCGCCGCATCCTTGTTGAGATTGATCAGCTCCGGATGCTTGAACAGCAGCGCGACCGCGATTTCATAGGGGTCCTGCACCGCGGCGATCTGATCGGGCGCGGCCTCCAGCGAAACACGCTGATCCCGCAGCAGCTTCTGGCCCGCCTGACGATACGCGAGCTTCGGATGCGGCTCCTCCGCCTGCAGCAGATGCAGATTGCGCCGCACATCCCGCAGCCGCGCCTCGCGCGGCACGTGGATGCCCATCGAGACGATGCGCTCGGCCTTGACGCCGTCGATGACCACCGGCTCGGTCACCCACATCAACGCGACCGCATCGGCGGGCAGCGGCACGTCGGCATAGTGACTGAGATCCGCATCGGGCAAGTGATGCAGAAAGCTGTTGCTGCCGCGCGCCTTGAGCAGCGTTTCCGGCGTATGACGCGCAATGGGGTATTCGCGCTGCGCGACGTGAAACGTATACGCGGCTTCGCGGCCCCGGAGATCGAAATGCAGCAAATGGCGCTCGGACGTCGCGGACATGGGCACTCCTGGTCATCGATGACGCAAGGACAACGCGGCAAAACCACGTTGCTGAAATGGCTGGCTGCTGGCAGCGACGAGAAAGCCGCTGAGAAGACGATCGCGACGCGAACGCACGTGCTGAGGCGTGCCGATCATGTTCCGTCTTCAGGGATAGCGCAATTAGGTTTTGCAGATTTCTCGAATGAAATAAATCAAAAATCGGCGCAAGCGAAAAATGAAGAGGCGGGCTATCAGGCGGTGCAAAACATTCAGGAATGCTGCGAACTTTGAGTCACGTCGAAAGCGCTGATAGGAAGGCGCTTCGAACTGCGCTTTGGCGGTGCGGGGTGTGAAGCGGGCGCGAGATAGCGGCGGGTGCCCCCGGTAGCAGGCTCTCGGTAGCGTGTGCTCGCGGAAGCGAGCGCACGATCGAGGTGGTGAGGTAACCCCGCATCTCCGCTCATGCGGCCACCGACGGCGACCACACGCTATATCGGTCGGAGCATGTCGATCGACAACCACGCAGCGCGCATCCCCGGTAGCGTGTGCTCGCGCCAGCGAGCGCACGA
>CAMLSI010000073.1 GCA_946482585.1 uncultured Lysobacteraceae bacterium | reverse complement strand
GGGCGTTGGAGGTTTGAGAGGGGCTGCTCCTAGTACGAGAGGACCGGAGTGGACGATTCTCTGGTGTTCCGGTTGTCACGCCAGTGGCACTGCCGGGTAGCTATAATCGGAAGCGATAACCGCTGAAAGCATCTAAGCGGGAAGCGCGCCTCAAGATGAGACCTCCCGGAGCTTAAGCTCCCTAAAGGGCCCAGGTAGACTACCTGGTTGATAGGGTGGGTGTGTATCGCAGTAATGCCGAGCTAACCACTACTAATGACCCGTGCGGCTTGATCATATAACTCCAAGACGCTTCGCTTAGCCTCAACAACACGTTGACGCGATACGTTCCAACTTACGTTCACATCCCAAGTCACAACGCCGAGTCCGCGCAGCACTGCGCGACTCCAACGTCTCCCTGGCGGCCATAGCGGTTTGGTACCACCCGATCCCTTCTCGAACTCGGAAGTGAAACGAACCCGCGCCGATGGTAGTGTGCATCCGCATGCGAGAGTAGGTCACTGCCAGGGCCCTTTTTACACCTCACGCCATCCCTCACCAGGATGGCGTTTTGGTTTTCTTGTCGTGTGATTTTGGCTATGCCGTCTCCCGGCAACTTCGCGGTGTAGCGCCCTGCTTCGGTGAGGCGATACATGCTGCAATGTGCAGTTCCGCAGCTCATCTGCAACAACCGAGTCGGCGATGCAGACATCGATGTTTCGACAGTATTTCGAGTTGACCAAGCCGCGCGTCGTGGCGCTGATCGTCTTCACCGCTGTCATAGGGATGTTTCTCGCCGTCCCTGGTTGGCCGCCGCTATTACCGGCTCTCCTGGGTAGCATCGGGATCTGGCTGGCCGCGGGGTCTGCGGCAGCCATCAATCATTTGATCGACCAGCGCATCGACCGCGTGATGGCGAGAACCGCGCATCGGCCGCTGGCGACCGGCGCGCTGACGTCGACGCAGGTGCTGATGTTCGCCATCGTGCTCGGCACCGCGGCAATGCTGATCCTCGTCATCTGGGTCAATTGGCTGACGGCTTTGCTGACGTTCGCGTCGCTGATCGGCTATGCCGTGGTCTATACCGCCTATCTGAAGCGCGCGACGCCGCAGAACATCGTGATCGGCGGCGCGGCAGGCGCGGCTCCGCCCGTGCTGGGATGGGCTGCGGTCACCGGCGAGGTTCATCCGTACGCACTGCTGTTGTTCCTGATCATCTTCGTATGGACGCCGCCGCACTTCTGGGCGCTCGCCATCTTCCGGCGCGATGATTACTCCCGTGCCCAGGTGCCGATGCTGCCGGTTACTCACGGGGTCGAGTACACACGTTGGCACGTGCTGTATTACACGGTACTGCTGCTCGTCGTGACCGTGCTGCCGTGGCTTACCGGCATGAGCGGCCTGTTCTATCTCGGCGGAGCGTTGGTTCTGGGTGGTGTATTCCTTTACTACGCCTTCGTGCTGTTGAACCCGCCCGACGAATTTTTCGCAATGAAGGTCTTCAACTATTCCATCGTCTACTTGATGGCTTTGTTCGCGTTCCTGCTCGGCGATCACTATCTCGCAACGCCGACGTTGCCTCAGGGCGTACCGTTCGTTCCGCTCTGAACGGTCGCGGCGCTGATCGCTGGACACGCAGTCTTTCGGATCTCACAAACAGCAACGCCCGGGACAGTTGACGTCCCGGGCGTTCTTTTTGGCGAATCGTACAGGTGGAGTTCGATCAGTCGAGCGCGTAGCCAAACTGCTGACGGAACTGGTCGGCGAACTCGTCGTACGTGAAGCGCTGGTTTTGCGTGCCCGGATGTTCGACCTTGAGCGCGCCCATCAGGGACGCCATGCGACCGACGGTCGCGAAGTCCATGTCACGCATCAGGCCGTAGATCAGACCGGCGCGATACGCGTCGCCGCAGCCGGTCGGATCCGACACTCGGCGCTCATGCGCCGGCGGAATCTCGATGGTTTCCTTGGTCGTGTGGATCAACGACCCCTTCGGTCCACGCGTCACGATGTACGCTTTCACGCGCTCGGCGATCTGCGCTTCGCTCCAGCCGGTGTTCCGCTGCAGCAACTGCGATTCGTAGTCGTTCACCGTGACGTACTGCGCCTTGTCGATGAACGAACGAAACTCTTCGCCGCTGAACAGCGGCATGGCCTGGCCCGGATCGAAGATGAAGGGCGTGCCGCGCTCCGCGAATTCTTCGGCGTTCTGCAGCATGGCTTCACGCCCGTCGGGACCGACGATACCGAAGGTCACGCCCTCGACGTCGCGTACGTGATTCTCGTACGAACGCATCATGGCGCCCGGGTGGAACGCGGTGATCTGATTGTCGTCGAGGTCGGTCGTGATGAACGCCTGCGCGGTATAGAGGTCGTCGATCACCTTGACCTGATCGAGCCGGATGCCGCAGCGCATGAAATGCTCATGGTAGGGGCCGAAATCCTGGCCTACTGTCGCCATCGGCACCGGATCTTCGCCGAGCAGCTTGAGGTTGTACGCGATATTGCCGGCGACACCGCCGAACTCCTTGCGCATGCGCGGCACGAGGAACGCAACGTTCAGGATATGAACCTTGTCCGGGAGGATGTGATTCTTGAACTGGTCCTGGAACACCATGATGGTGTCGTACGCGAGCGAGCCGCAGATCAATGCAGACATTGGAGCAGGAATCCTGGGTTATCGAGGTGAGGAGCGCGCGCCGGGCACGCGTCCGCACATTGTCGCAGATTCGCCGCGTCGATGCCGTGCGATCTCAGAATCCCCCGCCGGCGTCGAGATAGGCCTGTTCGTCGGGAGTCGTCGTGCGTCCGAGTAGGTGATTGCGGTGCGGGAAGCGGCCGAAGCGTTCGATGACGGCCAGATGGCGGCGGGCATAGTCCAGGTACATCGCGTACGGTTCGCGTGGAGTGGCCGACGCATCTGCGGCCAGCGCGGCGAACAGCGCGACGCAGCGCTGTTGCAGTCCAAGATTTTCGGCATGCTCGAGCGGCAGATAGCAGAACGTGCGGTACCGCGGCGCTACGGCGAGATCGTCCCCGCGCGCAATGCCTTCGAGGGCGAGCCGCTGTGCCGCGTGGTCTCCGCTGAACGCTGCGGGCGTGTCGCGATACAGGTTGCGCGGGAACTGGTCGAGCACCAGCAGCAGGGCCAGCCTGCCTCGCGCGGTTTCCGCCCATCCGTCGAGTTCGCCGGCGATCGCCGCATCGACGAGGCCGCCGAATCGATGGCGGATTTCTGCATCGAACGCGTCATCGCGCATGAACCAGCGGCGCGCCAGACGCTCCTGATCCGCTGAGGAAATATCGTCGGCCCCGAACCAGAATTCGAGAATTGCGTCCGTGATCGCGTTGGCCATGATGTCCCATTGTAAAAAAGCGCCCGGCCGAAGGGCCGGGCGCTCGATGCGGCTTATCCTGAGCCGTGCCGACTTCCGTGGCAACAAGCCGTCATGGCCTGCAGAAACCGATCGATTACTTGCGCAGCTTCAGCGCGCGAGTATCGACGTCGGTCACACCCTTGACGCCCTTCGCGATCGTGATCGCCTTGTCGATCGCGAGCTGGTTGTCGAGCACACCCGCGAGCGTCACGACGCCGTTGACGGTGGACACGTTGATGTCGGTGCCCTTCACCGCGCTGTCGGCGAGCAGTTCGGTCTTGACCTTCGTGGTGATCCACGTGTCGCCTGCTGGCTGTTCGGACTCGTGCGAGTTCGGCTTGTCGTTCGTAGCCTTCACTGGCTGCGCAGCCCAGGCGAACGTCGCGGTCGCGCTCAGCAGCAGCACAGCGGCGGTTTTCTGAATGGTCGAAATGCGCATGGTTGATCTCCTGAATGGGGGTTCGGCCGCCGACTACCCGTCGATCGGCGCTGAGCCACAGCATCACGCTTCGTGCCACAGGAAAATCATTTATAGATCAATGAATTACAATGGTTCGGCGATCGCAACTTGCACGGTCTCGCTCTGCCCGCCATGCAAGCCGCAAGGTTGTGCGCGCTACCAGTCGACGCGTTGCGGCAGCAGGCCTTTGAGCTCGGCGGGAGTCAGGTTGCGCCACTGCCCGACTTTCAGGTTTCCGAGCCGGATATTCACGATGCGAACGCGGCAGAGCTGCTTGACGCGATAGCCGAACTCAGCCGCCATCAGGCGGATCTGCCGGTTGAGTCCCTGCGTCAGGATGATGCGGAATCCAAATTTCCCCATTTTGTAAACTTTGCACGGCTTCGTCATCTGGCCGTGGATGCGCACGCCGCGCGACATGCCGACGACGAATTCGTCCGTGACGGGCTTGTTGACGGCAACGAGATACTCCTTCTCGTGCCGGTTCTCAGCGCGCAGGATCTCGTTGACGATGTCGCCATTGTTGGTCAGCAGGATCAAGCCTTCGGAATCCTTGTCGAGCCGGCCGATAGGGAAAATGCGTTCGCGATGGTCGACGAACTCGACGATGTTTCCCTTGACGTCGGACTCGGTCGTACAGGTGATCCCGACGGGCTTGTTCAGCGCGATGTAGACCGACTTCGCACCGCCGCGCTGGTTCTTCAGGCGCAGCGGATTGCCGTCCACGAACACTACTGCGCCGGTTTCGATGACGGCGCCGACGGCGGCCTTGACGCCGTCGACGGTGACGCGTCCTTTTCCGATCAACTCGTCGGCTTCGCGTCGTGAGCAGAGCCCGGTATCGCTGATGTATTTGTTGAGGCGCATGCGGCGGCAGAACGGAAGACCGGCGCGAATGCTGGCACAGCGTGAGAGCAACGGCCAGCGGCACGCGCAGCAGCGATGAAACGCTATCGATCCGCTTGCGGCAGCCGGTCGGGGTGGTGTTAGTCTTGCGGCGTCCGGAATCCCGTTGCGCGAGCTGCCTCATGGCCAATCCCACTGTGGTCAATACCGTCAACGCCCCCAGCGCGTCGCAGATCGCGCTGGAGCTAGCGGCAGCGATCATTTCGTCAGGACGTTATCCGATCGAAGGTGCCCGGCCGGACATGGCCGCGCAGGACGCCCTGACGCTCTACGAAGTCATCCTCGGCCGCCTCAAGGATCGAGTCGCTCGACGCCACGAAGCCGATGCAGCGTCCGCGGAAATCCCGGCCCCCTGATTCGCGGCCGCCGGCGGAGTTCGCCGGGCCGGATTACGTCGAGAGTTTTCCGCCGAGCGTCGGAGCGGACTGTCGCACGCTCATTCTCGGTTCGATGCCCGGCGTGCGTTCGCTCGCCGCCTCGCAGTACTACGCGCATCCGCAAAACCTGTTCTGGCCGATGATGCAGGCCGTCTTCGGCGTCGATACGGCGCTGCCCTATGCGGCGCGCATGGCCGCGTTGCTCGCGCGCGGCGTCGGCCTCTGGGACGTGCTGCGCGGCTGTACGCGTCGCGGCAGCCTCGATAGCGCGATCGCCGTACAGAGCGAAGTACCCAACGCGATCGCCGCATTGTTGCAGCAGCGCCGCGAGATCCGCGTCGTTGCATTCAATGGTGCAAAGGCCGCGCAGGCCTTCGCACGACACATCACCGGCGACGTTCCCGCCGAACGGCTGCGCGAACTCGAACTCCATGCCTTGCCGTCGACGAGCCCGGCGCACGCATCGATGACGCGAGAGGAGAAAGTGCGGCGCTGGTCCGTACTCGCGCCGGCGGCGCGGCGGCGCTAGCGCCTCCCGTTCGCGTACCGGGCACAGTGCTTTGCTAATCTTGACCCCTTAGTTTTCTCTCGAGACCTGCCATGTCCGGCTTGCGTTTACCTGTCTTCGCGATGTTTGCCGCGCTGTCGCTGACTGCCTGCGGCGGCGCGCCTCCGCCGCCGCCCGGCCCGACGCCGGCGCAGATACAGGCGGCGCAGGCTGCCGAAAAGCTCAAGATGTACGACCAGCTGCGCGCCGGCGACAAAATCGATCTAGCGGCCGAGATCGGCAACGACATCGTCACGCGATTCGCTGGCACGCCGGCCGCGGCCGAAGTCGCCAAGACGCTGCCCGAGCTGCAGCTGCGCGCGAAAGCGGCCGGCGAAACGCGCCGTCTCGAGCGGCTGTGGACTTACCAGGAAACACCGGATGGCAAGGGCAAGCAGTACCACGCGTCGATTTATGCCAAGGGCAGTCCGGTCGCCGAAGGGCCGCAGCGCGTCGCATTGTTGATCCGCCATCACCCGGAGTGGGGACAGAGCACCTATCTGATGCGTGACGAGAGCGGCTTCGTCTGCGCGCGCGACTGCACGCTGACTCTGCGGTTCGACGGCGGCAAGCCGGAGCGCTGGGCCGCGACGATTCCGCCGACCGGCGAACCGGCAATCTTCATCGACAAGAACGAGGCGCTGGTCGCGCGCCTGCTCAAGTCCAAGACGCTCAGTATCGACACGGAATGGAAGGATCTGGGCAAGAAGACCCTGGAATTCGAGGTCGCCGGCCTCCAGGCGGCGAAGCTGCCGGCGGGCAAGAAATGAGTTCGGCGTCCGTTCCGTTTCTCGATCTGAAAGCCGCCTATCTCGAACTCAAACCGGAAATCGATGCCGCGGTCGCCCGCGTGCTCGACAGCGGCTGGTACATCCTCGGCGAAGAAGTCGACGCGTTCGAAGCCGAGTTCGCGAGCTATTGCGGCAGCCGGCACTGCATCGGCGTCGCGAACGGTCTCGATGCCCTGCATCTCGCGCTCCGCGCGCTCGATGTCGGTCCCGGCGACGAAGTCATCGTGCCGTCGAACACGTACATCGCGACCTGGCTCGCCGTCAGCCAGTGCGGTGCGACTCCGGTTCCGGTCGAACCCGATCCGCTGACGCACAATCTCGATCCGGCGCGGATCGCCGCCGCCATCACGCCGCGCACGCGCGTGCTGATGCCGGTGCATCTCTACGGTCAGCCGGTCGACATCGATCCCCTCCTCGCGCTGGCGCGTGAACACGGCTTGCGCGTCGTCGAAGACGCGGCGCAGGCGCACGGCGCCCGCTATCGCGGCAAGCGCATCGGCGCGCACGGCGATCTCGTCGCCTGGAGTTTCTATCCGGGCAAGAATCTCGGCGCCCTCGGCGATGCCGGCGCACTGACGACCGATGATGCGGGCCTCGCCGAGCGCCTGCGCGTGCTGCGCAACTACGGTTCGCGCGTCAAGTACGTCAACGACGAAGCCGGCTGGAACAGTCGCCTCGATCCGCTGCAGGCGGCCGCGTTGCGTGTGAAATTGCGCCATCTCGATGCGTGGAACGCTCGCCGCGCCGCGCTCGCCGCGACCTATGACGAAGCCCTCTCGGAGTTCGACCTCGTACGTCCGTCGGTACCGCACTGGGCCGGGCCCGCCTGGCATCTCTACGTCGTACAGATCGATCGCCGCGACGAAGTGCAGCGCGGACTGGCCGCGCGCGGTATCGGCAGCCTGATTCACTATCCGATTCCGCCGCATCGCCAGCAAGCGTATGCGCAGGCCGGATTGGCCGAGGGCAGTCTGCCGATTGCCGAGCGTCTGGCCGCACGCGTGCTGAGCCTGCCGATGGGGCCGCAGCTCGATCCCGCCGCCCCGCGGATCGTGGCGGCGGCGCTGCGCGACATCCTCGCGTAGTTTCCGGAAAAGCGCCGCCGCCAACGGGGCGGCGCGAGTCGGCCTTCAGCGCGCGACGATGCCGTGCGTGCGCAGCGCGGCGTCAATGCGCCCGGCGTCGAGTCCCTGGATCACTTCGCCACCGACGACCAGCATCGGCGTACCGCGCCCGCCTTTCGCATCGAACTCGCGTTTGGCCTCGGCCGAGCTGTCGATATCGAATTCCATCCAGCTCACGCCGCGCGCGGTCAGCAGCTCGCGGGCTTTTTCGCAGTAGCCGCAGCCCGGCATCACATACATCTGGACAGTCGCCGTTTTCTTTTCGCCGGCTGCCGGCGTACTCGCATCGCGCGGCGTCTGTTTTTCGGACGCCGCCAGCGGCGCCGCCAGTGTCAACGCCGCCAGCGTCAACACGAATCCTGCCCATTTCCCGATCATCGCTTCCTCCGTCGTTGCACCGACTGCCGGTGCAGGCGCAGGTCGGACGCGCGACACCGGCGGCAAGTTCAACCTGCCGCCGGCCTCGTCCGCTCGATTGACGGTGAAGCGTTGCCGCGCCGCGCCGGAGCGTGTGCGGCAGACCTGGTTTCAGCGCGCGCTGCGCACCGGCTGCACGGTGGGTTCGATGCGAATGCGCTCGCCCGGGTCGTAGTCCATGCGCGTGGTGTATTCGCGGCCTTTGTGCAGATAGGTCACGTCGTAGCCGACCACGCGGTCGCTGACATCGTTGACGTCGCGGCAGCGCGTCTCGGTCGCCGTCGTGACGCGGCCGCCCTGGTGGCGCTTGTCCAGTTCGTGGCCGACGACACCGCCGGCCACGGCACCGGCGACCGTCGCTGCCTTGCGGCCGTTGCCGCGTCCGACCTGGTTGCCGAGTGCGCCGCCGACGACGGCGCCGATCAAAGTGCCGCCGACGTTGCCGTCGCGCTCGGGCTGACGCTTGGTCACGGTGACCTGTTCGCAATCCTTGCGCGGCGTACTGACCTGTTCGATGACCGGATTGACGCGCCGCACATCGGCATAGGCCTCTGCTTCGGCCTCCGCGGCTGCTGTGGCTTCCGCCTGCTTGCTGTATTGCTGGGCGACGGCCATGCCGCCGATCGCGAGCACCAGGCCGGTGGCGACGCCCAGAATCATTTTGCTGTCCATGACGGATCTCGAGGCTGGAGGGACAGCGCGATTGAAGTCGATCGCGACTGAACCGTCACGGCGGCGCGGCCGAAAGTGCCAAGCGCGTCAATTTCCGAGTTCAGCTTCGAGCCGGACTTGCTAGCCTCGACGCCACGGCGCGCTGTCCGTGAGTCCGCAAGCGGCGTAACGCCGCTGCCGAACTCCGCCGCCATAATGGATACACCGAGGGGAATGCATGAAGAACGTCGTGTTGCTGCTGGGACTGTCGCTGAGTCTGGTCGCGTCAGCGCAGAGCGCCCGATTCGGCTCGCGCATGGTGTCGGTCGGCGACACCGCGGAGCGCGTGCGTGAAGTGGCCGGCGCGCCCGACAGCGTCGACGCCGAGCCGACCGACAGCGGTCAGCGCGAGCAATGGACCTATCGCCGCCGCGGCCGGCTGATCCAGCTCTGGGTCGCCGGCGGCAAGGTCGTGCACGTCTCCGACCGCAAGGACGACGGCGAAACCCGCTGAACGCCGCGATTCAGTCCGTCGCATCGACGCGGATCGCGCAGCGTACCGACGCCGCGATGAAGCAGCGCTCGTGCGCGGCCTCATGCAATGCGGTGATGCGTTCCGGCGCAGGTGCCTCGCCCGCGAACGTCAGTCGCGGGTGCAGCACGACCTCGCTGATCGCGAGCCGTCCGTCCACGTTGGCCAAGGTGCCGGCGGCGCGGTCGTCGTAGCTGTCGACACAGATCCCGGCCGCGGCCGCGAGCGACAGGAACCAGAGCATGTGGCAGCTCGCGATCGATGCGACGAACGCCTCTTCGGGATCGACGGCCGTCGCGTCGGTCAGCGACGGCGCGACCACGTGCGGCGATGCCGCCGCCGCGATCTCGGCGCCGCCGTCGAACGCCCAGCGATGCGTGCGCGAATAACGCTGGTCGGTGAAGACTGCGCCGTCGCGCTGCCAGCGGATATGGGCCCGGTGCTCGCTCATGGATTCTCGCGCCGCGTTACTGGAAAGGGCCGAGGCGCAGATGGATCGTCGCGAGATAGATCTCGCGCAGGAATATCAGCAACCCGCCGATCAGGCAGACCAGGCCGAACACGAACAGCGCGGCCGCGGGCAGGCTCACGTCGATGCGGTAGAGCGCGCCGCCGAACAACACGACGATGACGCTCGCGACGAGCAGCGCGCAGGCGGTGACGAGGCTGATCGACCAATTCATGAGCCGCGCGCGCCGCGACAGCTTGCGCAGTTCGTCGAGCACTTCGCGCTGCCGTTCCGGCGAGAGATGTTCGAGCTTTTCTTCCTGGCGCCGCGCGCGGTCGACCACGCGCGCGAGCCGGCTCGTCAGCACGCCGAGCAGCGCGCCGACGCCGGTCAGCAGGAAGACCGGCGCGACCGAAAGCTGGATGACGTGGGCGATGTCGTCGATGGGGACGGGCTGGGCCATGGTTCGCCTCAGTGGGCGACGAACAGCGCGCGATCGGCGTTCTGGAACAGGTGGCGCGTGACGCCGCCGACGATGAGCTCGGCGATGCGCGAATGCCCCCAGGCGCCCATGACGATGAGATCGGCGCCGGTCGCGCGCGCAGCGGCGAGCAGGCCGGCGCCGCGGTCGTCCGGCGCCGTGAACGGTTGGAACTCAGCGGCGACCGCATGCGCGTCCAGGTGCCGGCGCAGGTCGAAGGGGGGCAAGTGCAGCAGGCCGCCGTTCGTGCCGCGGCTTTCGCCGTCGATCACGACGACGGATTCGGCGCGACGCAGGATCGGCAGCGCACCGTGCACGGCGCGGATCGCTTCGCGCGAACCGTTCCAGAGTATGACGACGCGGCGGCCGAGTTCGCCGACCTCGGCGCTTTCGGGAATCACGAGCAGCGGCGCGCCCGCGGCGAACGCGCTGCGCGAGACGAGTCCCCAGCCCAGCGGGGCATCGGGCTGGTTCTGCGGACGCTCGATGACGATGAGATCGTTCCAGCGTGCCGCGTAGGCGATCGCATCCAGCGCGTCGGACTGCGCGACGAGCCAGTCGCCGCGTGCGCCGCCGGCCTCGAGCCGGTCGCGCCACCAGGCGTCGGCGATGCCGGCTTCGCGAAAATGGCGGTCGGATTCATGCACGAGCACCGCGACCGTCTCGGGCGAGGTGAAGGCGGCCGGCGGGATCGGCGCGACATAGAGACCGTGCAGGAGAACCTCGATACGGCGGCTCAGGGCCAGCGCGGCGCGCAGCGCCGGCGGATCGCCGCTGTACTGGCGCAGATGGACGAGAACGTCGAGTGGGCTCATGACGCGATCTCCGCAGCGCAGTTGGCCTAAGCTTAGCAGGCGTGCCCGGCCTTGTTACGGCGGCGCGACGGACGTCGTCATCGGCGCTTGACGCGATTCGGGCGCATCATTTCGTCCTGTTCACTACGGCAAGGAGAGAGCTATGAAGAAGACGGCAAGCATCCTGGCGGCGGTCGTGCTGCTCGCCGGCGCGCAGAGCGCCGCCGCGGCCATCGACTGCGAGATGGATTTCAACATGTCGGGCTGGTCGGCGTTCTACAAGACCGCGAGCGGCAGCGGCACGATCCGTTGCAACAACGGCCAGACGCTCAAGGTCAAGATCCGCACCAAGGGCGGCGGCATCACGTTCGGCAAACAGCGCATCGACAATGGACGCGGCAAGTTTTCCGAGGTCCACGACATCAATGATCTGCTCGGCACCTATGCCAGCGGCGGCGCGCACGCCGGCGCGGTCAAGTCCTCCGCCGCGAGCGTCGTGACCAAGGGCGACGTTTCGCTCGCGCTGGCCGGTACCGGCGAAGGCGTCGATATCGGCATCGACTTCGGCAAGTTCGTCATCAGTACGCGCTGACCCCGTCGGCGCCGCTCGCGGCGTACAAACGCCGTAAATTGCAGTTTTGTGTTTGCCATGACCGCGCCGCAGATCGGCGCGGTTTCTTTTGCGTGCTCCCTATGATGGCGATCGCGGCTGCCGCATCGCGCCGCGCGGCGTCATCTGCATGACGCATGTGCTCGCTAGGCTCCGCGGCATTGCCGCCTCGCGGCTCGCGATCCTTGGCCATGACTCTGCCTTCACCGACCACGGCGCCCGTCGCGACGATGCGCGGCGGCGATACCGCGCTCGCCGCGCTGCGGGTTCCCGTGACGCCGCTGACGCCACGCTGCAGCGTCAGCGAAGCCGGCGAGCGTTTTCTCGATCCGGCCAACGCCGCGCTGCTGTCGCTGCCCGTCGTCGACGCCGGGCGCGTGCTCGGCTGCATCACGCGGCACGAACTCATGCTGCGCGTCTACATGCAACCGTACGGGCGCGAACTGCACGGCCGCCGTCCGGTGACGATGCTGATGGACACGCAGCCGCTGCGACTGTCCATCGACAGCAGCATCGAAGCGGCCGGCCAACTGATCGGTCAGCAGTTGCGCCGGCCGATCACCGAAGACTTCGTCGTGCTCGACGCCGACGGCAGCTACGCCGGCATGGGCATCGTGCTGGACGTGCTGCGCGCGCTCGAGGTCAAGGTCGGCCAGCATTCGCACGAACTCGAAGCCGCCTACCGGCGGCTCAAGGCCTCGCAGCATCGACTCGTGCAGTCGGAGAAGCTGGCCACGCTGGGCCAGCTCGTGGCCGGTCTCGCGCACGAGATCAACACGCCGCTCGGTTACGTGCAGAACAACCTCGCGATGACGCGCGATCTGCTGCCGGCCGCGGCGGAATTCGTCGATGCGGCCGACAGCCTGCTCGCCGCGGCACCGGACGACGACTCGGCGGAACGGCGCGCGCTGCGGCTCGACGAGGCGCGCGCCGCGTTCGATCCCTCGGTGTTCGGCGAGCTCTCGGGATTGCTCGACGATGCGTTGCACGGCGTCGCGCAGATCAGCGATCTCGTCGCCAATCTCAAGGACTTTTCGCGCGTCGATGCGGCGCATACCGACGCCGTCGATCTGCACGGTCTCATCGACGCCGCGCTGCGCATCGCCGGCCACCTCCTCAAGAAGCGCAACGTGCAGGTGCAGTGCCGCTACGGCGACGTGCCGCCGTTGCGCTGCGCGCCGGCGCAGATCAACCAGGTGCTGCTGAATCTCATCGGCAATGCCGCGCAGGCGATCGATCACGACGAAGGCCTCATCGTGATCCGCACGCAGATGCTCGGCGGTCACGCGCTCGTCGCCGTGCAGGACAACGGCCGCGGCATCCCGCCCGACGTGTTGCCGCGCATCTTCGAGCCGTTCTTCACGACCAAGCCCGTGGGGCAGGGTACCGGCCTCGGCCTGTCGATCTGCCAGCAGATCGTGCAGGCGCACGGCGGGCGTATCGCGGCCACGTCGGCGTCGCCGTCGGGCACGCGTTTCGTCGTGGCCTTGCCGCTGGCCGGCGCGACGTCGCAGGTGACGTCATGAGCGCAGACAAGCCTTGCATCGTTCTCATCGACGACGAAGAACGCATCCTGCGTTCCCTGTCGCTGCTGCTGCGCAGTCGCTACGAAGTCCTTGCGACGACAGATCCCGTGCAGGTGCTGAACTGGGTGCGCTCGCGGCCCGTGCATGTCGTCGTCAGCGACCAGCGCATGCCGACGATCAACGGCGTCGACCTGCTGCGCCAGATCCGCGATCACTCGCCGCGCAGCATGCGCCTGCTCCTGACCGGATACGCCGATCTCGCGGCGGTCGAAGCCGCGGTCAACGACGGCGAGATCTTCCGTTTCCTCGAGAAACCCTGGGACTCCGCGCGACTGCAGGAAGCCATCGCGAGCGCGGCGAAGATCGCGCAGGACGATTTCGCGCGCCTGGCGCCGATGACGGCCGCTTCCCTGCCGGCCGTCGCGCGCGAGCAGGCCGTGCCGCCGGTGCTCGTGCTCGACGAAGACCCGCTGACCGTGACCATCGTGCGCGAACTGCTGCCGCCCGGCAGCATCGTCGTCCCGGCGACCAACGTCGAGACGGCGCTCGCGCGCATCGAGGAACAGGAATATGCCGTGATCCTCGCCGAGCTGCGTCACGGCAGCGACGACGTGATCGGCGCGCTCAAGCTTCTGAAGCAGGCGAGCCCGCGCACGCTGGCGATCGCATGCTCCTCGTTGCGCGACGGACGCCTGCTGATCGATCTCATCAATCAGGGCCAGGTGTTCCGCTTCCTGCCCAAGCCGCTGGTCCGCGAACTGCTGCGTCGCGCGCTGCAGGCAGCACTCGAGCGCTACCGCGAACTGCGCCGCGAACCCCAGCGCCTGCGCCGGCATGCGGTCGAGGCGCCGCGCGAAATCAGTCTGTCGAGCCGCGTGCTCGATTATCTGCGGCGGATTCGTGATCAGGCGCGGATGCGGGCCTAGCGGCCTGCAGCGGAACGATCGAAAGCGGCTCGTTCGTTCTGGCCGCGCAGGACGGGCTCTTCACCCGGCCGACCGCAGAGGGTATCGGCGCTCACGCCAGAGCGCCGTCCTGTGCGGCCAGCCCTTCGCGATCTCGCGTTCGATTCGTCCGTTGCCGGCGCCGGATCATCAAACGATCGTTTGGATTTTTTCGCCGCGCTGCGCTATGGTCGGCAAGCCTCCCGAGCGATCCCCGAGTACGCCGCCATGACGAATCCAGCCGTCCCGTCGCGCTATCCGCTGCTCGAAGAAATCATCTCCAGCGCCATTCACGGCGTCGGCATCGTGCTCAGCATTGCCGGGCTCGCCGTGCTCGTCGCGTTTGCCGCCATGGTCGGCAACGCGTGGCATGTCACCGGCGTGGCGGTGTTCGGCGCGACGCTCGTGCTGCTGTACACCGCGTCGACGCTCTATCACGGCATTCCGAACGAGGTCGCGAAGCCGACGCTGCGCGCCCTCGACCACATCGCGATCTATCTGCTGATCGCGGGAACCTACACGCCGTATACCTTGATCAGTCTGCACGGCGCCTACGGCTGGGTGCTGTTCGGTGTGGTCTGGGGACTCGCGCTGCTCGGCATCGTCTGCGAGCTGTCGCCGCTCAAGCGGTTCCGGGGCGCGGCCGTCGCGCTCTACATCGGCATGGGCTGGAGCGCGCTCGCCGCGCTCGGGCCGCTGCTCGAAAGCGTACCGAGCGGCGGTCTCTGGCTGCTGTTCCTCGGCGGCGCGTCGTACACGCTCGGCGTACCGTTCTATCTGTGGCGGCGGCTGCCGTTCAGCCACGCGATCTGGCACGGTTTCGTGCTTCTCGGCAGCATCCTGCACTTCTTCTCGATACTG